>NZ_VFUV01000018.1:0-137738 GCF_006441315.1 Mesorhizobium sp. B2-4-19
GCAACTGGCGATACGGGTGCCACAGGTTCGACTGGAGCAACAGGTTCAACTGGGGCTACAGGCTCAACTGGCGCGACCGGCGATACAGGCGCAACGGGCTCGACCGGAGCAACTGGAGCCACAGGTGCGACCGGTGCCACAGGTGCAACTGGCGATACCGGAGCAACAGGTTCGACTGGAGCAACCGGCGCCACCGGAGCGACTGGCGATACGGGTGCCACCGGAACGACCGGTGCCACTGGTGCAACCGGTGATACCGGAGCTACGGGCTCGACTGGAGCCACAGGTTCGACCGGAGCTACCGGCGCCACTGGCGATACGGGCGCCACTGGTTCAACCGGAGCCACAGGTGCGACTGGCGATACGGGCGCCACCGGTTCGACCGGAGCAACCGGTGCTACGGGTGCGACTGGCGATACGGGTGCCACGGGTTCGACTGGGGCAACCGGTGATACGGGCGCCACGGGTTCCACCGGTGCAACGGGCTCGACCGGAGCTACCGGCGATACAGGCGCAACTGGCTCTACTGGAGCTACAGGTTCCACTGGCGCAACCGGTGATACCGGCGCCATGGGTTCCACCGGCGCAACGGGCTCGACCGGAGCTACCGGCGCCACAGGTGCGACTGGCGGTACGGGCGCCACTGGTTCAACCGGCGCGACTGGCTCGACCGGTACAACCGGAGCCACTGGCGCAACCGGTGATACCGGAGCCGCGGGCTCGACCGGAGCAACTGGAGCCACAGGTGCGACCGGCGCTACAGGTGCAACCGGCGGAACCGGGGCAACGGGCTCGACCGGTACAACCGGCGCTACAGGTTCGACTGGTGCAGCCGGCCCGACCGGCGCAACCGGAGCCTCGGGCTCGACAGGAGCAACAGGCGCGACCGGCTCAACCGGCGGAACCGGGGCAACGGGCTCGACCGGTGCCACAGGTTCGACCGGACCTAAGGGCGAAACTGGACCGAAGGGCGCGACAGGTGCCACCGGCGCCACGGGCTCAACCGGTTCGACCGGACCGAAGGGCGACACCGGACCCAAGGGCGCGACAGGTGCCACTGGCGCAACCGGCTCGACCGGAGCAACCGGACCGAAGGGCGATACCGGACCGAAGGGTGCCACGGGTGCAACCGGCGCCACGGGCTCGACTGGCGCCACTGGTTCAACCGGAGCAACCGGACCGAAGGGCGATACTGGGCCGAAGGGCGCCACGGGTCCGACCGGCGCAACCGGTCCAACCGGACCCTCGAGCGGTCACAACGACTCGATCGTTCCGTCGACCACAACCCTGGTGACGACCACCCAGAAGACCGCCAATGTCACGTCCGGCTCGCTCGGTCTCAAGGATAGCTGGCAATTCCTGCAGCCGGGCTCGACCGGCAATGGCGGCCAGCCGTCGCTACACCACCTGATCGGCCTGGCGGCCGGATCAGTGACCACCGATCTCCTGAATATCCTCAATACGATCAAGGGATTTGGTCACCAACAGAACCAGCCGTCCGGCGCGAGTACGGACCAGACCTTGGATGCGACCAAGCACGGTACCGGCTACGCCAGCACCGACCACACCGCCAAGACGACCCTGAAGGATCTTCTGAAGCCGCATGAGTGAGCAAGACTGGCGAGAGACCACCGAACGGAAACGCGCGAACGTCGCGGGAGAGCGAAGTTCGCGCGTTAAACATCCCGGGACACGGTTTGGCGGAAGAGTCGCGCGGCCGATCAATTCGGAGTACGATAGTGGCATGATCGAAACCCTCGGCAGAGGCACTTCGGCCCGGGAACTGTCGAGTTCGCTTGCCTGTCGGAAGACAAGTCCATGGTGAACATCCCCGTGAACGCCGAAATCCAAGCGGTCCCGATCCAAGCCGGTTCCGCGCAAGGCGACGCGGCGGGCGGCGAGAGTACTATGGCGCGGATCCCTGGCGGCCCGGCCGAATTCGACAAGATCGGGCCGCGCCTCAAGGCGATGCTGCGAGCCGCCCGCTATCACGGTGTCGAGCTCGACCCGAACGAATTCAGGGCCGCGAGCGCGGCTCCGGTCGCCGCCGATCTGTCGCAGTGGGCGCAGGACGCCGGCATGTGGTCACGCGCCGTGCGCATACGCTGGTCCCACCTTCTGCGCTTCCAGGACGCCGGCCCGGTCGTCCTGTTGTTCAACGATGGCGGCGCGGCTCTCCTCACCGGGGCGAGCGCCGAGCGCAACGTCGTCTTCCTGAAAAGTGCCGATGCACCCGACGATGGTGAGGCCGTCGCCATCGACGAGCTGCGGCTGTCGCAGGTGTGGACGGGCGAGGCACTGCTGCTGCGTGCCACGCGATCCTATGTCGCGGCGGACGCGCCCTTCACCCTTCGCTGGCTCGCCGAACTGGTGCGGCTCGAAAGCCACGCCCTGCGCGATATCACCATCGCCTCGTTCACGCTGAGCGTCCTTACCATCCTGCCGCCGCTCATCGTCATGACGGTGGTCAACAAGGTGCTGCAGTTCAACAGCATCTCGACGCTGGTGCTGTTGTCGGCGGTGATCGCCGTGGTTTTCGCCTACGAGACGCTGCTTGGCCATGCCCGGCGGCTGATCATCAATGTCGTCGGCGCCCGTCTGGACACCAAGCTGCAGCTGCACGTCTTCAGCCGGCTGCTGCGCCTGCCGCTCGACTATTTCGAGCGTCATCCGGCCGGCGAGACGATGTATCATCTCGCCCAGGTCTATCGCATTCGCGAGTTCTTGACCGGAAAACTCCTCAGCACGTTCCTGGATATGATCACGCTGTGCGTGCTGGTGCCGGTCATGTTCTACATCAACGCCGCCCTGGCCTGGATCGTGCTGGCCTGCGCGGTGGTGATCATGCTGATCATCCTCGCCTTCCTCCGGCCGCTGCGCCGCAGATACCAGCGGGTGGTCGACGCCGAGACCTGGAAGTCGGCGGCACTGGGCGAGACTGTCGTCGGCATCAAGACGGTGAAGGCGCTCGGTCTCGAGCCGCAGCGCAAGGCGCTCTGGGACGAGCGGGTGGCCGAAGCGGGAAAGGCGCGTCTCGCCTTCGGACAGCTGGCAAGCTGGCCGCAGACCCTGGTCACGCCGATCGAACGCGTGATGGTGCTCGGCACCATGCTGATCGGCGCCTATCTCGCGATGAACGACCGCACCGGCTACATGGTTGGCGGCTTGTTCGCCTTCATGATGATCGCCCAGCGCGTGGCGCAGCCGCTGGTTGGCCTCGCGCGACTGGTTGAAGACTACGAGGAGGTCGGTGCGGCGATCGGCGAGGCAGCGTCGGTCCTCAACCGGCCGCTGGAGAGCAGTTCGAATTCCACCGGCCTGAGACCCAGGCTGGTCGGCGAGGTCGTGTTCAGCGACCTGACCTTCAGCTATATCGCCACCAAGACGCCGGCGCTCGACCGGGTCAGCTTCCACATTCCGGCCGGCAGCATGTTTGGCATCGTTGGGCGCAGCGGGTCGGGAAAATCGACAATCGCGCGCCTCCTGCAGGGGATCAACCGCGACTACAGTGGTTTCCTCAAGCTTGATGGCGTCGACCTCAAGGAAATCAACCTGCGCCATCTTCGCCAAGGGCTCGGCGTGGTCCTCCAGGACAACTTTCTGTTCCGCGGGTCGATCCGCGACAACATCATCGCCGGGCGCCCAGGCCTGACGCTTTCCGACGCCATGCGCGCCGCGCATCTCGCCGGTGCCCAGGAATTCATCGAGCGGATGCCGAATGGCTACGACACCTACATCGAGGAAGGTTCGCCCAATCTGTCAGGCGGTCAAAAGCAGCGGCTGGCGATCGCGCGCGCGCTCATCCACGATCCGACCATTCTCATCCTCGACGAAGCGACCAGCGCACTCGACCCGGAGAGCGAGGCGGTTGTCAGCGCCAACCTCATGCGCATCGCCAGCGGGCGCACGATGATCATCGTTTCGCACCGGCTCGCCTCGCTGACCGAGTGCGACAACATCCTCGTCATGGATCAGGGCAAGGTCCTCGACGTCGCGCCGCACGCGACCTTGCTCGAACGATGCGCGCTCTATCGCCAGTTGTGGTCGCAGCAGAACCGGCACCTCGACGGCCGCCACGGCCGCCCGGTCGCTGTCCCGCCCCGGTTGGTTTGATCATGTCGCGCGCCTCATATTCGCATCAGGTCCGGTAACCCATGAGCAGCACCTCCCTCACCGCCCCTCCCGCTCGGTGGCACCGGATGGAAACGAAGGATCCGACGACGCCGGCCATACTCGAGTTCCAGTGGCCGTCGACGGCTGTCGCCAATGCGCCTATTCCGCGGGCGGCGCGCGGCATCGTCTGGATCGTTTCCAGCCTGGTCATCGCGCTGATCACCCTGGCGGGACTGATACCGGTCGATCAGGTGGTGACGACCAGAGGGCTGGTGGTCTCGCAATCCCCCAACATAGTCATGCAGCCGCTGGAAACAGCGATTGTCCGCTCGATCGAGGTGCGGGAAGGACAGCGCGTCAAAGCTGGCCAATTGCTTGCCCGCCTCGATGCGACCTTTACCTCAGCCGACCAAACGGCACTGGCGATGCAGGTCTCGACGCTTGAAGCAGAGGTGGCGCGGTTGAAGGCCGAGGCCAGCGGCCAGACGTTCACCTACAAGGGCCTCGACCCGAGTTGGACCCTGCAGGTGTCGATATTCGAGCAACGTAAGGCGGTCTACGACGCCAAGGTGGAGAATTTCGAACGCCAGCGTGACGAACTCAGCGCGGTGATTTCGCGATCGCAAGCGGATGCCGACGGCTACCGCCAGCGGCTCACGGTCGCCGACTCGATCGAGCAGATGCGTAAGCAGCTCGAGGCAAGGCAGGTTGGGAGCCGCCTCAACACGCTCCTGGCCGAGGACAACCGGGCGGAAATGTCCCGGGCACTGGGCAATGCCGAGCAGACCGCGGAAGCAGCCAAGCGCCAACAGGCAGCGGTGGCCGCCGAGCGCGACGGCTACATTCAGGGCTGGCGCGCCGAAGTCTCGCAGAGCCTGTCGGAGGCGAGCTCGCGGATCTCGGACGCCCGCGAACTTCTCAACAAGGCAAAGCTTCGAAACCAGTTGGTCGAGTTGAAGAGCCAATCAGACGCCATCGTTCAATCGGTGGCAAAAGTCTCTGTCGGCTCGGTCATGCAGTCAGGGGAGCGCTTTATCACGCTGGTGCCGGCCGACGCGCCGCTCGAGATCGAGACGAACATCGTTGGCAGGAGCAGCGGTTTCGTGCATGTCGGCGACCCGGTGGTCATCAAGTTCGACACCTTCCCCTATTCGCAATACGGCCTCGCCCATGGAACCGTGCGGGTGCTCAGCCCAGATTCCTTCTCGGCACAAGAGCAAGCGCGCGATCCGAACAGTTCCTTGGCCATGCTGCCTTCCGATGCCGAGCCCTTCTATCGCACGCGGATCTCCATCGACCAGGTCGCCCTCCACGGCGTGCCCGCCGGTTTCGCCGTCAGCCCCGGCATGCCGGTGACCGCAGACGTAAAGGTCGGCCGGCGCACGATACTCAAGTACATTCTCGGCGTCATGCTCCCGATCGGCCAGGAGGCGATGCGGGAGCCTTAGAGTACCGGAGGAATCAGAGGCTCGGATCGATGACAATCCTGGATCGGCTGACTGGTCTGGCCTTCCCGTCGGCGGTGTTGCGTCGGGCGATCCAGCTTGCTGACAGCGGCAAGGCCGCTGAAGCCTTTCCGCTTATGGCGAAGGCGGCGCGCGCGGGGATCGTTGACGCCGAGTACCGGGTCGCGCGTTGCTATCTGGAAGGCGCCGGTGTGCCACCGAGCCGTATGGAAGGCGCGCGATGGCTGCTGCGGGCAGCCAACCACGGGAGCGCGGATGCGCAGGCGCTCCTCGCCGCGCTCTACGTCACCGGGCTGGTGACGACGGAAGCCGACGGCAAGGGGCCCTCGGAGCACTTGTTTAAACCTGATGCCCCGGGAAAACCAGACTTCACGGCCGCTTTCGACTTTGCCACCAAGGCGGCCGAGGCAGGCTCGGCCACGGGACAGGCGATCCTCGGTTATATCCTTACCAGCGGCCCCCCATCGATGCGCGATCCCGATGCAGCACACCGGTGGTACGAGAAGTCGGCTTCTGCCGGCTGCGCCGAAGGGTGCCTTGGCTTTGCGCTGTCGCTGGCTCGCCGCGGCAAACGCGAAAACAGGGTTCGGATTGCGGAAGAGGTAAGGCGTGCAGCCGACGCCGGCCTGCCGACCGCGACCTATCTTCTTGCGGTCCTTACCGAGCACGGGCTCGGCGTAGCACGCGACATGGCAGCAGCCGCTCAACTCTATCAGGCTGCGGCAGAGAAGGGTCTGCCCTCCGCCCAGTTCCGATTGGGATTGGCACTGATTGACGGTGCGCTCGTCGGCCAAGATGTCGCTGCCGGGGAGGCGTGGATGCGGCGTGCAGCCTTGGCCGGCAATATCGAGGCGGCCTATATGCTGGGCGATCGCTATGCGAAGACGCAGCGGCCGGATTTTGCAGAAGCCGCGAATTGGTATCGGCGGGCGGCCGAAGCGGGCCACCAAGACGCCGCCCGCGCTTTGGCCTCGCTCTATTTGACGGGAAATGGTGTGGCTGAGGATGTCGAGGAAGGAGCACGCTGGCTGCGCTCTTCCGCAAATGGCGGCAATCAGCAGGCACAGACAGACCTCGCCAATCTTATCCTCGGCGGAGCCGGCGAGCCGGATGACGGTGCAAGCGTTGCCGGATGGTTCGAGGCGGCCGTATCATCGGGCGACCTCATCGCGGCATTCAACCTTGGGCTCTGCTTCGCCAAGGGCGTCGGCGTTCGCCAGGACGAAGGGCAAGCGGCACACTGGCTGCGGCGCGCTGCCGAAGGCGTCGCCGAGGCGCAATATATGTATGCCCGCCTCCTCCAGGATGGACGCGGCGTGGCGGCCGACCCAACTCAGGCCCGTGCGTGGTTTGCGCGGGCGGCCGACGCCGGCGTGCTCGACGCACGCGTGGCCCTCGCCGAGATGCTACTCAATGGGCGCGGCGGCATGCCCGAGCCCGAGGCTGCAATGCAGCTATTTGAGCAGGCCGCCGACGACGGTCACGCCGGGGCGATGTTTGCGATTGGCGCGCTGTACGGAGCCGGCCACGGCCTGCCGGTCGATCACGCAGCAGCGCAGAAATGGTACGCCGCCGCTGCCGGACGCGGGCATGGCCAAGCCCAATTCATGCTCGGACGTTATCTCTTGAAAGGCCTCGCCGGGGAGCGCGACCCGGTGGCAGGTCGCCTTTGGCTCGAACGTGCGGCTGCGCACGGTATCGGTGAAGCGGCAGAGGAACTCGCCAAGTTCGCCTCTCCACGCTAAAACGGCTATTTCGCCGAATTTATCAGGTTTCACCATACTCCCACTCAATTGTTTTTAGCCCATCTAGGTTATTGATCTGGCTGGACTTTTTCTTGGCTACCGCGCCGAAAGAGCGATTTTGTCGGAGCAAGCCCAAAGAGAAAGCGGTAGTTTGGGCCCGAGATCGCTCTTGGGCGAGGATTGCATTCTCCAGGGGACGGTGGACGAATGAGGTAGGGGCAACCTTTCGGGTCGCGAACCCCAAGGCCAACGCGGTCCCGGGCTCATTGATGATGATGGATCGCACGGAGCGGGCAGATCAAACAGCCAATCTTAGGATGCGACGAAATCACGGTACATCGACTTGGGTGAGCGCTACCGGTTTCCGACGAGAAGACGTCTCGTGCCGCATGAGAAAGCGTTCAATGACGCGGACAATCGCGATCAGTAGCAGGTTGATCACCAGGTAGAGTACCCCGGCAATGGCGAATATCTCGAAGATCGCGAAGGTCTGGCTCATCAGCCGCTTGGCGTAGCCGGTGATTTCGAGCACCGTGATCGTCGAGGCGAGGCTGGTGCCTTTGACGACAAGGATCAGCTCGTTGCCATAGGCCGGCAGCGCTTGGCGGATGGCGAGCGGGAACTCGATGCGGCGGAACCGCAGCATGCGCGACATGCCGCACGCCTGGGCCGCTTCGACGAGACCGACCGGAACCGACATCAATCCGCCGCGCAGGATTTCTGACGTGTAGGCGGCCGTATTCAATGCAAGCGCCAGCACGGCGCAGCGCGCGCCGTCGCTGATCACCCACCACAAAGCCGCATTGTCCTTGATCAGCGAAAGCTGGCCAAGCCCGTAGTAGAACAGGAATATCTGCACCAGCAGCGGAGTCCCGCGAAAAACATTGCTGTAATATTTGGCGAAAACTGACAACAGCCAGTTCGACGACAGCCGCATCAGTGCCAGACCGAGGCCCAGATTGAAGCCGATCAGCACCGAAACGAAGGTCAGCGCCGCCGTGACCCATAGGCCCTTCAGCAGAACGGGAACCGCAAGTTGGATGAGGTCTATCATACTGCTTTTCTCGTCCGCAGCCTGAGCAGGCGTTCGATCCCATCGAAGCCGGCCTGGCTTACCAGGGTGATGAGCAGATAAACGGCCGCCGCGATCAGGTAGAAAATAAATGGATGGCGCGTGGAATTCGCGCCGATGAAGGAAACGCGCATCAACTCCTGAAGACCGACTACGGAAACCAGGGCGGTATCCTTGATCGTCGTCTGCCAGACATTGTTGATGCCGGGAACCGCGATGCGCAGCATCTGCGGTGCGATGATGCGGCGAAAGATCCGCCAACCTGACAGTCCCAGCGCGCGAGCGGCCTCGATATGCCCATCGGGGATCGCGCTGAGCGCCCCGCGCACGACCTCGGTCGAATAGGCGCCGGAGATCGCGCCGATGGCGATGACCGCGATGACGAACGCATAACCGCTCTCCGCGACACCCGCATAGCCGAACGCTGTCACGACCTTGGTCACGAATTCAACCGAACTGAAGAACAAGAGATAGATAATGAGCAATTCGGGCACGCCACGCACCAGCGATGTATAGGCATCGACCAACAGTGAAAGCGGAAATATCCGGGCCCATTTGATGAGACCGCAGACGATCCCGATCACCAGACCGGCCGCCATGCTGACGAGACCGACGAGGATCGTTGTCGACGCGCCGCGCAGGATGGCGGTGACCCAACCCGCTTCCCAAACCTGCCAGAGACCGAATTCCATCTGAGTTGCCCTAAATGTGCTGCGTGAATGACGCATGCGCCCGGCAGCCCGGACGCATGCGAGCTTTTCGGCGTTTATTTGCAGGGCCGGGAGATGTCGGTCTTGAACCATTTCTGGCTGGCCTTGCCGACCGAGCCGTCGGCGATCAACTCGCAAAGCGCCTTGTCGATCTTGGCCTTGAGTTCGGTGTTTTCCTGCGCGATGCCGACGCCAATGCCTTCGCCGAGCGTCGGATCGAAGGTGCTCTTGATCTCGACGCCGACCAGCTGAAAGTTCTTCCCATCGGGCTTGTCCAGGAAGTCCTGCAAGGCGGATTGATCGGCGAAAGCGGTATCGATGCGGCCGCTCGCCAGGTCGATCTGCATCTGGTCGAGCGTGTCATAGGTCTTGAGATCGGCATTCGGTGCGCGCTTCTCGAGGAAATGTGCGTGGGTTGTGCCCGCCTGCACGCCCACCTTCTTGCCGTCCAGCGATTTCAACAGCGTGTCGACATCAGTGATGGCGGCGAGATCCGAACCCTTGGCGGCCACGAACATGTTGGCCAGTTCGGCATAGCCGACGCTGAAATTGATCTCTTTCTTGCGGTCGGCGGTGATCGACATGCCCGAGATGATGACATCGAAGCGCTTGGCCTTCAGTGCCGGGATCAACCCGTCGAACGCCTGCACGACGAAATGGCACTTCACTTCAAGCTTGGTGCAGAGCAAGGCGCCGACATCGGCGTCGAAGCCGGTGACATTGCCGTTGGCGTCGGACATGCTCCATGGCGGGTAGGCGCCTTCCGTGCCGATGGACAGCTCGCCTTCGGCCGCCAATGCGCTGCCCATGGTTCCCGTGAGAAAGGCGAGCAGCGTCAAGACTTTCAGTTTCATGTCAGTTCCCCTTGTTGTTGGTCTTCATTGCAGTTGTCCGATCTGAACCGGACGCTTCGAGGATGCGGCTTCCTCACAGTGTCCGGGCCAGGAATTGGCGCAGACGCTCCGAGCGCGGACTGCCGAACAGCTCCGCTGGCGCACCCTCTTCCTCCACCTTTCCCTGGTGGAGAAACAGAACCTTGTGGGAGACCTCGCGCGCGAACTGCATCTCATGCGTCACGAGGATCATGGTGTTGCCTTCCTCCGCCAGCTGGCGAATCACCCGCAGCACCTCGCCGACCAGTTCAGGATCGAGCGCCGAAGTCGGCTCGTCGAAGAGGATGACCTTGGGCCGCATCGCCAGCGTGCGGGCGATCGCCGCCCGCTGCTGCTGGCCGCCGGACAACTGACCGGGATAATGGGCATGCTTGTCAGCGAGCCCGACCTTCTTCAGCAAGGCGTGCGCGTGTTCGATGGCTTTCTCGCGCGGTTCTTTCAACACGTGCCGTGGTGCCTCGATGATATTCTCCACCACCGTCATATGCGGCCATAGATTGAAGTTCTGAAACACCATGCCGACGCGCGCGCGGATACGCTCGACCTGCGCCATGTCGGCCGGGCCAAGACGGCCGCTCGACAGCGGCTTCATCTTGATTACCTCGCCGTCGATGGCGACCTTTCCGCCATCGGGCTGTTCCAGAAGATTGATGCAGCGCAGGAATGTGCTCTTGCCCGAGCCTGACGAGCCGATCATGGAAATCACTTCGCCGGCGTGAGCGGTAAGATTGACGCCCTTCAACACCAGAAGCGAGCCGAAGCTCTTGTGAAGCTCGTCGATCTGCACGGCCGGCGTCGTGATTTTCGCTTCGTCAGCGGGCGCCGGATCGGCAAGCTCAGCGCGAACGGTGGGCGACGGTTGGCCTTTGATGGCTTCGTCCTGATCCAGCTCGACAGCCTTCAGGTCCGCCAGCGCGCGGTCGAAATGGCGCAGACTGGTGGACAGGCAGGCGCGCTGCCAATCCGGATCATCCGGAATGAAGGCCGAGCGCAGCGTCTCCCGGATCCGCTTGCCGAGCGGCGAATCGAGCTTGCCGAACAGATGCAGCCAGTTGTCGGCCTGCACCGCTTCCATGACGGCCGGCCCTTCCAGGGTGCCGCATTCGACGACAAGCGGCAGCACGCACGCGTTTGGCATTGCCTTGCGCACGGCGTCCGAGACATAGCCGGTCGCCGTTGCCGCGATGCCGGTGCCTGTCTTGGCGCCCGGGCCTGTCAGCACGGTCGTCAGCGCTGGCCCGAAGATGGATTTGCCCCAGGCAAGACCGGCATGCTCGGAACTCGCCACCGAAAGCAGCGCCGGATAGCCGTAGGGCCCGGCACCCGTGTGCAGGTCGAAGACGATGACCTGACGCGCTGCGCCCGCAAAAGTCCTCAGGATCTCGTTCAGCGTCCGGTTCGACCAGACAGGGCCGCCGCCGCCATAGAACATCCCGTCGGCGAACTCATATTGCCCTGCCTCGACAATCGCCGCCAGCCCGGCGTGCCCAAGCCTCTTGCGCGCCGCGGCGAGCTTCTCGTCAGCCGCTATTCGATCCGGCCCTTCCCACTCGCGGTATGCCAAGGCGTCGTGGAGACCGGCATAGCCGTTGTTGACCGGAGCACTCGCCGACCAGTCGATGAAGTTGCGGTTGAGGTCGACATTGTCTTCGTTGACGCGCCGCGACCACGCCGTGCCCCAGGGATTGATGAGATGGATGGCAAGGATCGCGGTGTCGTCAGGCAAACGCCGCAGGTTCTTCTGGCCGAGCCACGCGGTCTGGCAGGTAGAGCCGAATGGCCCCTCGACACCATGCGTTCCGGAGATGAGCACGATCAGTTTCGGCGCATCGCGGCGGCCCAGCAGCGCCACATCGGTCGCCAGAGCCTCGCCATCGGGTCCGTTCAGCGGATGAATATATTCGGACAGTTCCGCGCCCGCCCGTTTGGCCGCTTCGCGAAATCCCCGGCGCAAGCGGGCGAAATCCGAGGCATAGGGCGCCGGCTCTTCATGGCGTACCATTGGTCCCGCCGGGCGACTGGCAGCTGCGGTTAATCCGTTCATTCCCTGTCGTTCCGCCGTGGGGCTATTCATCGTTGAGATCGCTCGCGTTCTTAAGGGGCAATCGGCGCTCGCTGCCGGAAGGGAGTGGCCTGGAGGACCGGACGAACCAGGCATCGCAGGCAAGCACCTTGTCGGGGTTCATGATCGACTGATCGTCCAGGGCTCTTTTCACCCGCTCCATCGCGGCGAGCTTCGTCGGGTCGGCTGTCGCCAGCAGGGAATGGATGCGCTTCGACCCAACGCCATGCTCGGCGGAAAAGGAACCGCCAATCTCCCGAAGCTGTTGATACAGGACGTCCTCGACCGCCTTCGCCATGTGAGGAGCGAGCGGACCCTGGCGGTTGAGCACGATATGCAGGTTCCCATCGGCCAGATGCCCGAAGACATAGGGCGCGAGACCCGATTCGATCGCGGCAAGGCCGGGTACGATCCTTTCGAGATAAGCTGAAATCTCCGACAATGGCACCGATACGTCGAAGGAAGGCGCATTGGGATGAGCGCGGTAAAGCACGCCGGTGTCCTCGCGCAGCCGCCACAAATCATCCTCCTGCCGGCGTGAGCCGGCAATGATGCCGGTCGCTTCGGGATGACACTCCATCGCTTCCGAATAAATCCGCTCGAAATCCTCGCGAAGCGCATCCTCGCGGGCCCCGCCAAGCGACAGCAGCAGAAACAGGGGCTGCTCGGGCGCCACGCCGGCTTCGGACCATCCATGCGTGGCGGCGGCCAGCCTGAAATACGAATTCCACATCGCCTCCGCCGCGCGGAGATGCCCGACATCCGATTCCAGTGCCATGCGGATGATCTGCAAAGCTGCCTCGACCGACGGCAGGCCGAAAAGCGCGGTGGCGGTCGCTCGCGGCGAAGGATCGAGCTTGACGACCACGCGGGTGACGATGCCGAGCGTGCCCTCGGCGCCGATGAAGAGATGCTTCAGGTCGTAGCCGGCGGAATTCTTCACCACCCGGGTCAGATCGAAATAGATCGATCCGTCTGCCAGCACGGCCTCGAGGCCAAGCACACGATGGCGCATGACGCCGTTGCGAAAAGCCATTACCCCACCGGCATTGGTGGACACCATGCCGCCGATCGTCGCCGAGCCGCGCGCGGCAAGATCTATGCCCGGTTCCAGCCGATGTTCGAGCGCGGCCTCCTGCAGGGCTTCCAGGGTGACGCCGGCGCCAACCACCGCCACGCGTTCGACCGGATCGAGCCGCTCGATGCGGTTCATGCGTGCCGTCGAGAGGACGATCTCGCCCGGCCGCGAAATACTGCCACCGACCAGGCCGGTCCGTCCGCCTTGCGGCACGATGGGAATCTCGTTCAGGCGGCAGATGCGCACCACCGCCGCGACCTCCTCCGTCGATGAAGGCGTGACAACAATGCCGGCGCCGCAATCCATACCGTCCGACCCAAGGTCGATCGCCCCGGCATCATCGCCGGTCCGCACGTTCGAGTCGCCGACGACACCGCGGATGCTGTCGACGACAGGCAATGGCACCGCCTGGTGGGTCCAGTTCGTTTGCCCTGGGGAAGCGAGCCCGGTCATTGTCCCACCAATTCCTGAAGTGCCGCGATCAGCCGGTCGTTGTCCGCCGGAGAGCCGATGGTGACGCGCAAAAAGCGCTCATAGCCGGCCTCACGCCACGCCTTGACGACAATCCCCTGCTTTAGGAGACCAGCGGCAAGGCTCGAACTGTCGCCCTTGCCGTCGAAGAACAGGAAGTTCGTTTGCGACCGCGCAACCTGGAGGCCAAGGCCGGCAAGTGCTGCGGCTGTGCGGATACGCTCGGCTCTGATGCGCGCCACCGACGCCGTCATCCAATCTGCGTCGGCAAGGGCAGCGACAGCGGCGGTCTGCGCCGCGGCGTTGACGTTGAACGGCGTCTTCGCGACGGCAATCACTCTCGCCAGTTCGAGGTCGGAACAGACGGCGTAACCCACGCGCAGTCCCGCCAGGCCATAAGCCTTTGAAAACGTTCGCAGCACGACATAGTCGATAGAACTGTCGCGCAGAATCTCGATGCCGTCCGGCGCGCCGGGATCGGCAAACTCGAAATACGCCTCGTCAAGGACGAGAAGCGTGCCGGGCCGAACGGCGCCGATCAGCCTTTGCAAGCTGGAACGGTCGAGACCCGGGCCGACCGGGTTCCAAGGCGAGGATATGAAGACCACCCGCGGCCCGGCGGCGATCACCTTTTCGAGCGCGGCAAGGTCGAAGCCCATCTCCGGCGTCATGGCAATCTTGACTACATTCGCACCGACCGCCAGCGGTTCGATCTCGTGCAGCCCGAAGCTCGGCACCGTCGTCACCACCGAGGCGCCCGGAACCAAGACGGCGCGCGAGACGGCAGCGATCATCTCCTCGGAGCCATTACCGACAACGATCAGGCTAGGATCGACCGTCAATCTCTCGCCAAGTGCCGCCCGCAACGCCGTGCAAGCCGGATCGGCATAGCGCCATGGCTCGAAGGATGAGGAGGCCAGTACGGCCATGACGGCAGGAGAACAACCGTCAGGGTTTTCGTTGCTGGCAAGCCGGGCGATGTCGTTGCGGCCACTCAGCGCCCGCGCCATCGCGATGTTCATGCCGGCATTATAGGGCGGCAATGCCGCGATATGCGGATTGAGAGGCAGGCTCGACATTGGTTTGACCGGCTGTTCCAAATCCCGACTTCCGTTTCCCCGCCCACGCGCGACACGACGATCTTGTCAAATATCCAGGACGACTGATCCGCTCGGCCTGGAGCAGCACAGCAGCACTTCGCCTGCTCCCAGCTCGTCCAGCGGTTCTTCGAAATAGGCGACTTCACCCGAAACCAGCCGCGACTTGCATGTGCCGCAGATGCCGGACCGGCAGCTAAATTCCGGCGCCAAACCCTGGTCCTCGGCAAAGTCGAGCAGTGATGCCGCTTTGCCATCCCAGACCGCTGTCAAGCCCGATTTTCGGAACTCCACAGTGGCCACCTCGCCCGCCGGCTTGATCCGTGCCGGCTGCGCCAGCGCGGCAGAGGCTCGGGCGGCATCAGGCTCCAGCACTGTTGCCGGGCCGAAAAATTCGTAGGCGATGCGATGCTTCGGCACACCAAGCTTGCGCAGCAGGGCGTAGATCGCCTGCATGAAAGGCGGCGGGCCGCAAAGGTAGAAATCATAGTCGTCGATCGGCAGCAGACGCTGCAACACATCCTTTGAAATCATGCCTTCGCTGTGGAAGTGCCCGTCGGCCCTGTCGCGCTCCGACGGGGATCGGTAACAATAGTGGGCGCTCAGGCCAGGCCGTGTCGCGAGAAGGCCCGCGACCTCATCGCGCAAGGCATGTACGTCGCCGTTCTCGCAGGCGTGAACGAAGACAGCACGGCGATCCGGCATGGCCGCCAGCGCATGCAGCATCGACACCATCGGCGTCAGCCCGACGCCGCCGCTGAGCAACACCACCGGACGGCTGCTGGCCTTGTCGAGCACGAAATCGCCGCGTGGCCCTTCGGCCTGGAGTACATCGCCAACGTCGATCCGGTCATGCAGGAAGCACGAGCTTATCCCGTCGCGAAGCCCCGGCGCGGGTGCGACTTCGCGCTTGACGCTGATGCGGTAACGGCCCTCGCTGGCCGGCGAACAGGAGACGCTGTAATTGCGCAGCACATATCCCCGTTCGCCGGCGCCACTCCCCGGCGCCGGAATGCGGAACACCAGGAACTGGCCCGGCTCGAATGCGCGCCAGTCCCGTGGGTTGACCGGTTCGATATGGAACGACGTGATGACAGCGCTTTCCTTCACCTTCGCGACCACCTTCAGGTCACGAAACCCGCTGCTTGCGATAGTGTCGCGGGCGGTGAATGCGTTCATTCGGCGGCCGCCAATTCTTGGCTCTCGCTGGCGATAAGCTTGGCGAGGTTGCGGCGGAAGCGCAGCGGACCGACATCGATCTTGAGATCGAGATTGGGCGTGCGCTTGTTGGCCATGCCCTTGTGCACGGCATTGAGCACGACGCGATCCTCGTCGAATGCGCCACGCACGGATGTGGCGAACTGGCGCGAAACTTCCAGATCGTCGGGTGCGAAATTGCGCATCTGGAACCAGTAGTATTTCGTCTGGTTCTCATCGACCGGCGTCATGAAATTGTAGCTGTCCATGAGGAACACGTCCTCGTGCAGCGGCTTGCCCTCGCCGCCCGTGCGAGCTGGCACGAAGATCGCCTTGATGATCGCGTTGGAGGGGTAACGCACCTCATAGTGCTGCTTGCGGTCGCAATTGCCGGAGAACTTTAGGAAAGGCGCATAGAAGGGCGCTGGCGCGGCATCGACGACCCAGCGCCATACGGTCACACCGTCCGCGCCGACGGTGGTTTCGAGCGGCGCATCCTCCATGGCCTGGACGCCGCCGAAGGAGGATTGGTGGACCCACGACACATGCGAGGGATCGAGCAGGTTATCGGTCATGTAGAGGTAATTGCAATCCAGCGACATCGACTCGCCGCGGTTGACGCCCCACGCCGGATCTCCCCAGTGGTCGACCTCGAAAATCAAGGCGGGATCGGCCTTGGCCGCCTCGCCCATCCATATCCAAAGCAGTCCGTAGCGTTCGGCGATCGGATAGGAGCGGACGCACGCGACATGCGGTATCTTTTCCGCGCCCGGCACCCGCGTGCAGGTTCCCGAGCTGTCGAAGGTCAGGCCGTGATAGCCGCATTCGACCGTGTCACCCTTGATGCGGCCCATGGACAGCGGCAGCTTGCGATGCGGACATGCGTCTTCGAGCGCCGCCACCATGCCGTCGGAGCGGCGGTAGAGGACAATGTCCTCGCCAAGAATCCGCGTCGGCACCAGCCGGTCGGCAATCTCATGGTCCCATGCGGCAACGTACCAGCAGTTTCGAAGAAACATGGCGTCCTCCCGGGCTTGTGAACGCCCAAACGAATATCTTGCGGACCGGGGACGACATAGGGCTTGCATCTGCGTTCTATTTTAGAAAAACTAAATCAAGCCGACCCAGGATGGTTGCCCAGGTGAACAAGACGCCCCCGCTGCGTGCGATACAGGCCTTTGAGGCGTTTGGCAGGCGTGGCAGCGTGACGGCCGCGGCAAACGAGCTCGGTGTATCCGTCGGCGCTGTCAGCCAGCAGATTCGCAAGGCCGAGGATGCCTTGGACGCACGGCTTCTGGAACGTCGCGGCAGGAGCGTCGCCCTTACAGCGCTGGGCCGCGTCTACCACGCGGCGGTTTCCATCGGCTTCGAAAAGATACGCGAGGCCCAGGATGTCATCGAACGGGCCCGTTTTGCCGACACTTTGACCATCTCCTGCCTGCCGTCGCTCGCCAGCAAATGGATCGGGCCGCAGCTTCTGGATTGGCAGATCGGCCATCCCGGCGCCACCGTGCGGCTGGTCGGCGCCGAGACAGAGCCAAGGCTGAGCGCCGAACAGGTCGACTTCCGCATTTCCTACGGCACCAAATATCTTGATTTCGAGCACTACACAGAGTTGTTCACCGACTGGGTGGTGCCGGCCTGCTCGCCCGCGCTGCTGGCGAAACATCCGGTCCGCAAGCCCGCCGATATTCTCGATCTGCCACTTCTCAGTATCGAATGGGCGCGCGACCATCGCTCGCCGCCTACATGGGCGGAATGGGCGGCAAGCATCGGCGCGGTGCACCGCAAGACATCAGGTGAAGTCGCCTTTTCCCTGTCGAGCGCCGCGATCGATGCTGCGGCCAACGGCAGGGGCTTCGTGCTGGCACAACTGTCGATGGCCGCCGACGACATCGCCTCGGGCAGGCTTGTGGCGCCGTTCGACAAGCGTATCAGGCTGCCGGAGCCCTATTTCCTGGCCTGGGACCGGGCGATGCTGGAAAAACCTTTTGGGCCGGAGCTGCGAACCTGGATTGTTTCAATTTCCAAGCGGCTTGGCGCAACCTTGGCAGGTTAGCCGAGCGCTGATCTCGGGACGCACATTCCGTTCTGTTCTCACGAAGACCGAAGGTCGGATGGTCGGCTGACCGAATGTCTGAAAGGCCCAAGTGGTCGGAAAAGGCCGGTCGCGCATCCGCCCTTCGCGATCGGTTTAGCCGACGCTCGACCTCGGCCAGCAGCCTGAAGCCTGAAGCCGCGCCGCCGTGTCCGTTCTCGCCACATCAATTCAACCTCGATGATCCACGACAAGGGCAACGGACGAACATCGGCAACGTCTTGACGCTCGCTGCCGCCGTCGTCGCCTTCAACCCGCTGTGCGCCTGTCCGATCCCGAACGCGTCCCGACCGGCTGCTCAGGCGCATTAAAGACTGACGTCGTGAGCAGGACAGCGGCAGCGAGGACCCCGTAGTACCGGGCGTCGAATCCGAAGAATTTGAAAACAAACGGGGCGATGATAGACACCACTCCGACGGCCGATTGATCCAAAGTCGAATAACAACCTACCCGAGAGTTTGGCTTGCCAGGGCATAGCTCTTCGGTCTGGTCGCACCGCCGACGGCAAAATCGGTTAGGCGTTTGCCCAGCGACATGGTCAGCACCGTGTCGAAGACCGGCATTCCAGCGTGCGAAAGAAAGGTGGCGAACTCGCCAGTCTCCATGTGGGTGTCGATCCGCAGGAATGACCCTAAATGGTCATGGACGTGCGGCCGGACGATCGCCACGGCATCGGCATCGCTTTCCGCCACGACCGGCCCCACGACGTACCCCCTCCCGAATGGCCGGCAGAGCGCGAATGCGCTCAGCCGGCCATCCTTGAAAAGACCACTGCCGGCCGAGTTTGCGAAAAGCCTTTCGATGAGCGCCGCCCGCCTCACGCCAAATCCTGCCGCGTCGAGCGCGATCGCTGCGGGAATATCACCTGGGTCCAAGGTCCTGACGTGGCGCATGTCCGTCGGGCCATCTGTCGTCTCCAGGCGGGCGATGCCCTGGCATTGATAGACGGTCTTCTCCGGCTGGAAGTCGAGCGAGAGATAGAGCCGCCTTGCCGCGCGCGTTGCATTGAGACGCAGATCGCAGCCGACGACGTTCTCGAAAACCCGCTTCATCAGCCATTGCCCCGCCCCCAGCGTCTGAAGTCGCGGCGAGGTGATCACCATGCCCACGGTCGCGAAATCGGTACCATGCGCGAACCACATGGCCGAACCAAGAACCCGGCCGATCTCATCGAGCGCCACGAACCCGTGTCCCGACTGCCGCAGGAATTGCCAGTCTTCAGCGCGATGCGGCCATCCCACGGAGAGCGAGAGTGCGTGCAAGCGGTCCAGCTCAACGCCTTCGATGTCGCCAATCCGCATCGAGAAGGTATCGATTTTCAAGCTTCCGGACGGCTTCAATTCCATGCCCCTGAAAGATTATCGTACTAGAAGGCGACGCGTCGCTGGCTACCTTCCGGCTGCCAACGCTAAACAAGCAGACCGATACGATTTGCTCGAAAGCCATGCGGCAACGCTAGATTCAACTGAAACACTTCCGCTTTCGGCACGCAATCGCGAAAGAACGCGCACATCCTCTGCCGAAACCGAGTAGCCGACGGCATCGATCCCGGCAAACCCCGAAATGCCAAACCCGAAATGCTTTGAGGGCTGGAATGGACGTCTTCGACATCCTGGACCGTCTTGTCGCCTTTGCGTCGATCGCCGGCAAGCCGAACGGCGATATCGCCGGCTGGATCGAGGCCTATCTCGCAGAGCACGGGACGCAGGCTACCCTGCTTCGAGGGCCGGAAGGCGACCGGTCCAATCTGTTCGCGACGATCGGCCCCGCCAACGTCCCTGGCTATATTCTGTCCGGCCACATGGACGTCGTCCCCGCCAGCGAGCCGCAATGGAATTCTAGCCCTTTCGCGCTGCGCAAGGAGGGCGAACGGCTCTATGGACGCGGCACCACTGATATGAAGGGGTTTCTTGCCGCGGTGCTCGCGACGGTGCCTGGCTTGGCGAAAATGCACCTTGCCAGGCCGATCCATCTCGCCTTCTCCTATGACGAGGAGGTGGGGTGCCGCGGCGTGCCGCATTTGATCGCCCGCCTTCCCGGACTTTGCGCGAAGCCGCTCGGCATTATCGTCGGCGAGCCGAGCGGCATGCGCGCCGTGCGCGGCCACAAGGGCAAGGCGGCCGCCCGCGTGATCATCAACGGGCGCTCCGGCCATTCCTCCCGACCCGATCTTGGGCTCAACGCCATCCATGCCATGGCCGATGCGCTGAGCGCGGCCGTGACCGAGGCCGAACGGCTGACGCACGGTCCGTTCGACCCTGCCTTCGACCCGCCCTACTCCTCGCTGCAAGCGGGCGTGGTGTCTGGCGGACACCAGGTCAACATCATCCCCGACACCTGTACGCTGGACCTCGAGGCGCGCGCCATACCCGGCGTCGACCCCGCCAGCCTGCTGGCGCCGGTAAGGGCGCGAGCAGAGGCCCTTGCGGCCCATGGCTTTCGCATTGAGTGGACACCGATGAGCGCCTATCCTGCGATGTCGCTGCCGCCAGACGCGCCACTTGCGGGACTGCTGCACGCCTTGACCGGCGAGGTGCCGCTTGCCGCCGTTAGCTACGGTACGGAGGCCGGGCTTTACCAGGCCGCAGGTTTCGATGCGATCATCTGCGGCCCCGGCGACATTGACCGCGCCCACAAGCCGGACGAGTACATTTTCACCAGCGAGCTCGCCGCCTGCCAGCGATTGATCGAGGCGCTGGGCGCCCGCTGCGCGACGTGAAGGGGAGCCGGAATGACATTCCTGTTCAATTCTGATGCGCGCCGCGGGGCGATCTTCGCCGATGCCTTCGCCAAGGAGCTGCCGGACGTCCCCTTCACGATGGATGCCGCAACGGTCGATCCCGACGCCGTGCGCTATCTCATTACTTGGACCGCGCCAGAAGACCTCGCCCGCTACAGGAACCTGGAGATCCTGTTTTCCATTGGCGCCGGGGTCGACCAGTTCCGCCTCGATAGCGTACCGGAGCAGGTGAAGATCGTGCGCATGGTCGAGGAAGGCATCATGCGCATGATGCAGGAATACGTGACGCTTGCCGTGCTCGCGCTGCATCGCAACCTGCCCGGATATCTGGCGCAGCAGCGCGCCGGTGAATGGGCCGATATCACGCAGCCGCAGGCCGGATCGCGCCGAGTCGGCGTGCTCGGCCTCGGGCAGCTTGGCCAGGCAGTACTCGACCGCCTGAAGCCCTTCGGCTTCCCGCTCGCCGGATGGAGCCGCTCGCCGCGACGGATCGCGGGCGTGACCTGTCATCATGGTGAGCTCGGGCTGGACGAGATGCTCGCGGTCAGCGACATATTGATCTGCCTGCTGCCGCTGACCGAGGGGACGCGTGGTTTGCTCGATGCCGGCCTGTTTGGGAAACTGCCTGAAGGGGCGGCGCTGGTCCACACGGGGCGGGGGCCACAGCTCGACCACGAAGCGCTTGTCGCCGCACTCGACGGCGGCCATCTTTCGGCGGCGATGATCGACGTCACCGACCCCGAACCACTGCCTGCGAGCCATCGGTTCTGGTCGCATCCGAAGGTTATCCTGACCCCGCATGTCGCCAGCGTTACCCAGCCCGCGACGGCCGCACAGGCCGTTGTCGAAAACATCAGGCGCTACCGCGCCGGTCTTGACCCCATCGGGCTCGTCGACTGGTTGCGCGGCTATTGAATTTCAACATGGAAGGCCATCCCTTGTCCCTGCTCAAGACCGTCGATACCAACCCTGTTGCCCAGCCACGCGAATCCAGCGCGCTGCCCGAACGGCTGATTGCCGGCAACCCCGCCTTCAAGACCTGGGCGCAGGACGTCGCCAAGGACGACCTCGTCCATACCGGTGTCTGGGAGGCGACGCCGGGGGAAACGCGCTCAATCAAGGGCGACACTTTCGAATTCTGCCACATCCTTTCCGGCGTGATTCAAATCACACCCGACGCCGGCGAAGCGATGACTTACCGCGCCGGCGACAGCTTCGTGATGAAGCCCGGCTTCACCGGCGTCTGGAAGACCATCGAGACGGTGCGCAAGATCTACGTGACGGTCGGATAACGGAACCCGCGTGACGTGCTTGGCCTGCGCCGAAGATTTTGCCGTCTCTTGCCTCGAGCACACAACATTCATCGGCAACGGATCACCAAACAGCGCATGCTGCCTGGCGGTACGCGCTACGCTCCAGTCAATGCTGGAAGGTGGTCACCCTATGAACCTGAGCCTCGATATGAGCCTGAGCTTCGATCCGGATACGGTTCCCCTCCCGATTGGCCATTTCATCGGCGCAGAGCTTATCTCGGGCGACGGTGCGATCGAGATGCGCCGTCCGTCCGACGGCAGGGTCTATGCCGATTGTCCCGTGGCTGACGCGGATATCGTCGACCGCGCTGTGGAAAACGCCAAGGCGGCGCTGAAGGCCAGCAACTGGGGGGGCGTCAGGCCGCGCGAGCGCACAAGGGCGCTTCACGCCTGGGCCGACCTGATCGAGGCGGAAGCGGCAACGCTGGCTCGGATCGAGGCGCTGTGCTCGACCCGGCCCGTCGGCCAGCTCATCGCCGGCGACATCGCCGTCACCGCCGAGCAGATCCGCTTCTTCGCTGAGTTCGCCGACAAGGAAGGCAGTGAGCTGGTGCCTACCGACGACACCACTCTCGGCATGATCATGAGCGAGCCCTACGGCGTGGTCGGTGCGATAACGCCGTGGAATTTCCCCATCTCGATGGCCGGCTGGAAGCTCGGCCCGGCGCTGGCCGCAGGCAACGCGGTCGTGCTGAAGCCCTCCGAGATGACGCCGTTTTCCGCTGTCTGTTTGGCGCAACTCGCGGTGAAGGCAGGCCTGCCGGCGGGGCTCGTCAACGTGGTGCTCGGCGACGGGCCGACCACCGGCACGGCGCTGACCGGCCATGCCGAAATCGCCAAGATCTCCTTTACCGGCTCTACCCGCGCCGGCTCAGCCATCATGGAGAACGTCGCCCGCACCGGCGTCAAGCCGATGACGCTGGAACTGGGCGGCAAGAGCCCGCAGATCGTCTTTGCCGATGCCGATCTCGGCAAGGCGGCGACGGCGATCGCCGGCAGCGTCACCTTCAACGCCGGCCAGGCCTGCGTGGCCGGCACCCGCCTGATCGTCGAGAAGAGCGTGGCCGAGGGGCTGACGGCCGCCATACTGAAGCGGATGAAAGCGGTGCGGCCCGGACCGACCTGGGAACAGGCGACGCAGTATTCGCCTGTTATCTCTGAACGGCAGCGGGCGCGTATCGACGCCATCGTGCGGGCGGCGGTCGAGGCTGGCGGCGAGTGCCTGACCGGCGGATCGGCCATCGATAGTCCCGGCTATTTCTACAAGCCGACGCTAATCGCCAATGTCGACCAGACCAATCCTGCAATCTTCGAGGAAATCTTCGGCCCGGTGCTGACCATCCAGACCTTCGAGACAGAAGAGGAGGCGCTGGCGCTGTCCAGCCATCCGACCTATGGGCTGGCTTCCGGCCTGTTCACCTCGGACCTGTCCCGCACGATCCGGTTCGCACGCAAACTCGAAGCAGGCACCGTCTGGGTCAACCGCTACAGCCGCTCGCGAGACCATATTCTGCCCACCGGCGGCTACAAGCGCTCCGGCATCGGCAAGGACCTTGGCCGCGAAGCCTATCTCGCCAACCGCAGGACCAAGAGCGTCCTGATCAGCCTGTAAAGAGATGCCGATGAAGTCCTATTCGATCGCCCTGATCCCCGGTGACGGCGTCGGCCGCGATGTGACCGCAGCCGCCTGGTCCGTGCTGGAGACAGCGGCCGGGCAGGCCGGCTTTGCCTTGACCGGAACCGAGTTCCCCTGGTCCTGCAAATTCTACAAGGAAACCGGCCGCATGATGCCCGAGGACGGCATTGAGACTTTGCTGAGCTTCGACGCCATCCTGCTAGGCGCGGTTGGCTGGCCGGCGGAAGTGCCGGATTCCGTTTCGCTGCACGGCCTGCTGCTGCCGATCCGCAAGACATTCGTGCAATACGCCAACATCAGGCCGCACCGCCTGCTGCCAGGCGTGGCAGGCCCGCTGCGTGCCGAAAGCTTCGACATATTGTGCATCCGCGAGAATACCGAAGGCGAATATTCGGGTGCGGGCGGGCGCGTGCATCAAGGCACTCTGGACGAGGTCGCCGTGGAGACCTCGATCTTCACCCGTGCCGGCGTCGAGCGCATCCTGCGTTTCGGCTTCGAGCAGGCGCGGACACGGCGCGGCAAACTCGCCTCGGTCACCAAATCCAACGCGCAGAAATACTCAATGGTGTTCTGGGACGAGATCGCGCGCAAGCTGGCCGCGGAATACTCTGACGTAACCGTGACCAGCTATCATGTCGACGCGCTCGCCGCGCGCATGATCATGGCGCCGGAGAGCCTTGACGTGGTCGTCGCCTCCAACCTGTTCGGCGACATCCTCACCGACATCGGTGCGACGATCCAGGGCGGGCTCGGCTACGCCGCCTCCGCCAACATCAACCCCGACCGTTCGGCGCCGTCCATGTTCGAGCCGGTGCACGGCTCCGCGCCCGATATCGCCCATCTCGGCATCGCCAATCCGATCGCCACCATATGGTCCGGCGCCATGATGCTCGATCATCTCGGCGAAAAGGCCGCGGCCGACCGCGTCATGAAAGCGATCGAAGCCACCACCGCTCGAGGCATTGGAACCACCGCCGGCAAGGATAGTACGGACGCCATCACAGCCGCCGTCGTCTCGGCGCTTAACTGATTGCAAGGTCGTTTTCGATGAAAAGCCTGAAAGACAAAAGTCTCTTCCGTGAAGCCGGCCTGATCGGCGGCAATTGGGTTGCCGCCGGCTCCGGCAGAGCGGTCGACGTCGTCAACCCTGCGACGCAGACCGCGATCGGCACCGTGCCCGACATGGCCGGTCCGGAGACCCGCGCGGCCATAAAGGCCGCGGCTTCCGCCTATGGTGACTGGAAGAAAAAGACCAATGCCGAACGCGCGGCCCTGCTGGAGGCCTGGCATGGCCTGATGCTTGCGCATCTGGACGATCTCGCGCTGATCCTGACGACGGAACAAGGCAAGCCGCTGGACGAGGCCAGGGGCGAGATCCGCTATGGCGCCTCCTTCGTTAAATGGTTCGCGGAGGAGGCCCGCCGCATCAACGGCCACACCATCCCCTCGCCGACGCCAGACCGCCGCATTATCGTGCTGAAGGAACCGGTCGGGGTATGCGGCATCATCACGCCGTGGAATTTTCCCAACGCGATGATCACCCGCAAGGTCGCGCCGGCATTGGCTGCCGGCTGCACGGTGGTGATCAAGCCGTCCGAGTTCACGCCCTATTCGGCGCTGGCGCTTGGCGTGCTTGCCGAACGGGCCGGCATTCCCGCCGGCGTCATCAACATCGTCACCGGCATGCCGGCCGAGATCGGCAACGAGATCATGGCGAACGAGACCGTGCGCAAAATCTCCTTCACCGGCTCGACGCGGGTCGGTTCGCTGCTGATGCGCGGTGCGGCCGACAGCGTGAAACGCTTGAGCCTCGAACTCGGTGGCAACGCGCCCTTTATCGTCTTCGACGACGCCGATCTCGACCTCGCCGTCGAGGGCGCGCTGGTGTCAAAATTCCGCAATGGCGGCCAGACCTGCGTCTGCGCCAACCGCATCCTCGTCCAGGCCGATGTCTATGAATCCTTCGCTGCGAAGCTTTCCTCGCGCGTCAACGCCATGACGGTGGGGCCGGGCACCCAGCCGGGCGTCGCCATCGGGCCGATGATCAACATGGCGGCGGTCGAGAAGATAAACCGCCATGTCGAGGACGCACTCGAAAAGGGTGCAACGATCATCACCGAGAGGCCGGCATTGCCGGACGGCCCTCAATATGTCGCGCCGCTGGTGCTGACCGGCGCGACAAAGGACATGCAGCTCGCCGGTGAGGAAACGTTCGGCCCGGTCGCGCCGCTTTTCCGGTTCGAGACGGAAGAAGAAGCGATCACGCTGGCCAACGGCACGCCCTATGGGCTTGCCTCCTATTTTTACACCGAAAACCTCAAACGCGCCTGGCGCGTCGGCGAGGCGCTGGAGTTCGGCATGGTGGGGCTCAACACCGGCTCGGTTTCGATGGAAGTGGCCCCCTTCGGCGGCGTCAAGCAATCCGGTCTCGGGCGCGAGGGAGCTCAGGCCGGCATCGAAGAATATCTCGAGATGAAGAGTTTTCACATGGGAATAAGCAGTAGGTAATAATAGGCCTACTGCCTACTGCCTACTGCCTACTGCCTATTGCCTACCTCACCCGGTCGAGCGCCTTGTAGTAGAGGCCGACCATTGGCAGGAACCAGGGCTTGCCGGAATAGCCGGGAATGGAAGGCCACTCGAACCCCTTCATCGGATTGCGATCTTCGCGGCCGAGCATGGCATCGGCCATGATCATGCCGAGATGGGTGGAAAGCTGCGCGCCATGGCCGGAATAGCCCATCGCGTACCAGACGCCGTCATGGTAGCCGGCGCGTGGGAAGCGGTCCTTGGTCATGTCGACCAGCCCGCCCCAGCAGTAATCGATCTCGACCTTGGCGAGTTGTGGGAAGATCGCCGCGAGGCCTACCTGCAGTATCTGTCCGCTCCTGGCGTCGGAGCGCTGGTCTGATGTCGCCGAAAAGCGCGCGCGGCCGCCGAAGATCAGGCGCCTGTCGGGCGAAAGCCGGAAATAGTTGCCGACGTTCATCGAGGTCACGCATGTCCGGTTGCCCGGCATGGTCGCAGCAATCTCGACGTCACTCAACGGCCGCGTGGCGATGATGAAGCTGCCGACGGAAATGATCCTGCGGCGGAAATAGCCGAAGTCAGGCGTGGTGTAGGCGCCGGTCGCCACCAGTACATTGTTGGCGCTGACGCGGCCACGCGAGGTGGTCAGCTCGTGCTTGCCGCCGGCCTGCTTGCGATTGGTGACCGCCGCATCCTCGTGGATCACGGCGCCGTGGCGGGCGGCCGAAGTGGCGAGGCCCGCCACATAGCGGCCCATATGCATCATAGCGCTCTTCTTCGACAGCATCGCGCCATGGAAGGGTGAGCCGATCTCGGACTTGAGATCCGCCGCCGACAGCAGCGCCGTATCCGGGTCCACCTCGGCGTGAAGGGCCTCGAAATTGCGGGCGATTGATGCAAAATGCTGCGGCTTCGAGGCGAGCTTCAGCTTGCCGGCGCGGCGAAAATTGCAGTCGATGCCTTCCTCGGCGACCAGCGCCTCTATGGTGTCGACGGAGTCGTCCAGAGCCCGGTAGAGGGCGATTGCGCGATCCTTACCGAGCTCCGCCTTGGCGGAGAGGTAGCTGTGGGCGAGGCCGTTGTTGAGGTGCCCACCATTGCGGCCGGATGCGCCCCAGCCGACCCGCTCCGCCTCCAGTACGATCACCTTAGCGCCGGCCTTCGCCAATTGGCGCGCGGCGGCGAGACCAGTGAAGCCGCCGCCGATGACGGCGGCATCGTAGTGCCCGTCGACCGGGCCTTGCGCCCCGCCGGAAAAGATAGGGGCCGTGTCGTGCCAGTAGGAGACGAACTTCATTGGCAATCCGCCCGTTTCAGAGACCGACGACGCCTGCAAGACCCGAAATGTCCGATATCTCGACATAGCCGTAATACGGGTTGGCCGGTTCGTGGCCGCGATTGACCCAGACCTTGTTCTTGATGCCGAGATCGTGCGCCGACATCAGGTCGTAGCGGAAAGAGGACGAGCAGTGAAGAACATCCTCCGGGCCGCAACCAAGCCTGTCGAACATGTATTCGAAGGCCCTGAAACGGGGCTTGTAGGCCTGCGCCTGCTCGGCTGTGTAGACGGCATGGAACGGCGCGCCGAGCTTTTCGACATTGGACATGATCTGCGCATTCATCGCGTTGGACAGGATGACCAGTGGAATTTCCTTGGCGACCTTCGCCAGGCCGGCCGGAACGTCGGCGTGAGGTCCCCAGGTCGGCACCCGCTCATAGACCATCCTGGCGTCGTCCGGGCTGAAGGCGACGCCGTTGCGCTTGCAGGCGCGCTCGAGCGCATTATGGACCACGTCGGCATAAGGCTTCCAGTCGCCCAGAATCTCGTCCAGGCGGTACGCCGCGAAATTCCTGATGAACTCCTGCATGCGCGGCTCGTCGAGCCGGCTGCCATAGAGGTCGCGCGCCGCTTCCGCCATCTGGAAAAAGGTCAACGTGCCGTAGCAGTCGAAGGTGATGTATTTGGGCCTGAAGGAAGCCATGTCCGTCGATCTCCGGTGGAAGCACATCCGCGCTGGGATGTATTTCATCATAGAGCGGCAGGCGGCGACCCACCTGACCGAAATCGCTCTTCCGAAAGCAGAAAGTTCCGTATCCGCCATCCGCTTTGGCACGCTGTAGCATCTGGCATGCCGATTGCTGCGCCGCGCGCGGCGTGAAGCGCCCCCGCCGCGGACGACGCCAGCACAAGATGCGGCACACCCCTCGCGCTACGGCGAAAGATACTGTCCAAGCCAAAGCCTTCAGATGATCTGCGGCACGCCGATGGCCGAAACTTGTCGTCAGACGGAAGGATACCTCATGCCGCAGGGCGACATCGAACTCCGAGCCTTCGGGCCCGACCATATCGAGGGAGCCGTAGTGCTTTCCCGCCAGGAGAACTGGCCACATCGCCCGCAGGATTGGCAGATGGCGCTGCAGCTCTCGAACGGTGCGGTCGCGCTCGACGAGCAGGGCCGCGTCACTGGAACAATCCTGGTTACCCCCTATGGCGATGATTGCGCCATGATCAACATGGTGATCGTCGACAAGAACGCGCGCGGCAAGGGGCTTGGGCGCCGGCTTATGGATCAGGCCTTCGCCTTGGCCGGGGACCGTCCGCTGCGGCTCGTCGCGACGGCGGACGGCATGCCTCTCTATGAGAAACTGGGGTTCGTGCCCTCCGGCACCATTCTGCAGCATCAAGGCAAGGTCACGGAGCTTGGCGAGCCCGACGGCGTAGAGGCAGCAAGCGTCAGCGATCTGCCTGAAATCAAGGCGCTGGACCGCGACGCCTATGGCGCCGACCGTGAAGCACTGATCGATGCACTGGCCGAGCGCGGTCAATTCGCCGTCATCCGACGCGACGGCGCCATCGCAGCTTATGCCGCGATCCGGCCGTTCGGACGCGGCGAGGTGGTTGGTCCGGTCATCGCGGGAAGTATCGACGAGGCGAAGGCCCTGATCGGCTTCTTCGCCGCCCCGCGCGCCGGCGCCTTCCTGCGCGTGGATACCGGCAGCGGGACCGGCATCGCCGGCTGGCTCGAGGAAATCGGCCTCACCCATGTCGGCGGCGGCGTAGCCATGGACCGTCCGCCCAAGACGGTTGCGGAGCAGGCCAGGCCAAAAGTTTACGCCCTCGCCAACCAGGCGCTGGGATAGTCGGAGGACAACAATGCTCGCCAATTCCTTGATCGAACTCGATCGCGCCCATCTCATCCACCCTGTCTCTTCATACCGTGGTCATGAGGCGCACGGCGTGCGCGTGTTGAAATCGGCGAAGGGCGCGACCGTGACCGATGCGTCCGGCCGGCAACTTCTCGACGGTTTCGCGGGGCTGTGGTGTGTCAATGCCGGCTACGGTCATGACAGCATCGTCGAGGCAGCGGCCAGGCAGATGCGAGAGCTTCCCTACGCCACCGCCTATTTCGACCTCGGCTCGGAGCCGGCCATCCGCCTCGCCTCGGAGCTGGCCGAGCGCGCGCCAGGGGACCTCAATCACGTCTTTTTCACGCTTGGGGGGTCGGACGCGGTCGACAGCACGATCCGGTTCGTCCGCTACTACTGGAATGCCAGGGGCGAGCCGAAACGCGATCAGTTCATTTCCATCGAGCAGGGTTATCACGGCTCGTCCGTGGTCGGTGCGGGCCTGACCGCCCTGCCCGCCTTTCACGCCGGTTTCGGCATTCCCTTTGAATGGCAGCACAAGATCCCCTCCCCCTATCCCTACCGCAACCCGGTCGGCGAGGACGGCAACGCGATCATCGCCGCATCGCTCGCCGCGCTGAAGGTCAGGATCGAGGAGATCGGGCCGGAGCGGGTCGCCGCCTTCTATGCCGAGCCGATCCAGGGTTCGGGTGGCGTCATCGTTCCACCGAAAGGCTGGATCAAGGCCATACGCGAACTCTGCCGGGAGTACCGCATCCTGTTCATCGCCGATGAGGTGATCACCGGTTTCGGCCGCACGGGGCCCTTGTTCGCCTGCATCGACGAGGACATCGTTCCCGATTTCATGACGACTGCGAAGGGTCTGACCTCGGGTTATGTTCCCATGGGCGCCGTGTTCATGGCCGATCATGTCTACGACGTCATCGCCGATGGTGCGGGCGCCTCGGCCGTCGGTCACGGCTACACCTATTCCGCCCATCCCGTCAGCGCCGCCGTCGCGCTCGAGGTGCTGAAGCTCTACGAAGACGGCCTTCTGGAGAATGGCATCAAGGCCGGCGCCCGCCTGATGGCAGGACTGGCAAGCCTGAGCGACCACCCCCTCGTCGGCGACGTGCGCGGCCGCGGCATGCTTGCCGCGATCGAATTGACGGTCGACAAAGAGAAGAAGACGCCGCTTCCGGCATCGGCCATGCCGGCGCGGCGCGTCTTCGACAGGGCGTGGGACAATGGCCTCATCATCCGTGCCTTTGCGCATGGGGTTATCGGCTATGCACCGCCGCTCTGCTGCACCGACGCCGAAATCGATGCGATCATCGAGCGCACGCGCCGGACGCTCGACCAGACGCTGGACGACCCAGACGTCCGCCAGGCCCTGGCATGATGGCGTTGAAATATGTCGTGTCTCGAAATATCGCCGGGGCAGACGATTTCGCAATTTTGTGCCGCCCCCTCACGCCTTTTCGGCGAATCCAGCGCGGGGGAAGTGCCAGACTGCTCATAAGACAAGGCCAGAAAGCCCGGATTTCCGGGCCTTCAAAAAGGGCCGACGCCCCCGACAGCACGGAATTTTGTTCTGTTCAACACATGCAATTCGGCCGTACGCAGAGGAGAGCCAGTCTTGGCCAGGGGCTTTAGCGAATTCAAATACATGACCTTCGATGTGGTCGGCACGCTGATCGACTTCGAAGGCGGAATCACGACCTGCCTGGCGGGAATTGCCGTCGAGGCCGGCGTTTCGATCGATGGCGAGGAGGCGCTGGCTCTCTACCGGCGGGCCCGCTACATGCCCGATGCGAGCCTGTTTCCCGACGATCTCGTGCGTGTCTACACGGTCATCGCTCCGCGTCTCGGCCTCCCTCCCGAGGAGAAATACGGTGTGCGGCTGCGGGACTCCGCCAGTGCCTGGCAAGGCTTTCCCGACAGCGCGGCGGCATTGGCTGACCTTGCGAAGTCGCACAGATTGATCGCCATGACCAATGCAAGGCGCTGGGCACTCGATCATTTCGAGAAGCAGCTCGGTTCGCCCTTTTTCGCCACCTTCACTGTCGATGATACCGGCACGGAGAAACCGGACCCGGCCTTCTTCCAGAAGGTTTTCGATTTCGTGGCCTCCCGGGGCGACAGCAAGGACGACATCCTCCACGTGGCGCAAAGCCAGTACCACGACATCGGCATATCCCGGGCGCTTGGCATGACCAATTGCTGGATCGAGCGCCGGCATGCCCGGAAGGGTTACGGCGGCACGATCGAGCCCGAGCGTTTCACCGCGCCTGATTACCACTTCACGTCAATGGCGACCCTTGCCGCCGCCGTGCGGGAAAGCCTGAAGCAACGAACCTGAGCCCAAGCCCGGAAAGCCGCAGCAAGACGAGCAACCCGGGAAAACAACCAGAAAGGGGAATGATATGACCGACAAAATCACGAACTGGACCAGCGCAGACGATGCCATGGTCGAAAATGCCATTCGGCGCGGCGCAAGCCGCCGCGAACTCCTCAAGATGCTGCTGGCCGGCGGCGCCGCGATCGCCGCGGGCAGCGTGGTGCTTGGCCGTGCCACCAATGCCGTCGCCGCCACGCCGGTTTCCGGCGGGAGTTTCAAGGCCGCCGGCTGGTCGTCCTCGACCGCCGACACGCTCGATCCGGCAAAGGCGTCGTTGTCGACCGACTATGTCCGCTGCTGCTCGCTCTACAACCGCCTGACTTTCCTCGACAAGGATGGCGTCACGCAGATGGAGCTGGCCGAGAGCTTCGACAGCAAGGACGCCAAGATCTGGACCGTGAAGTTGCGCAAGGGCGTCACCTTCCACGACGGCAAGGATCTAACGGCCGACGACGTCGTCTTCTCGATGAAGCGCCATCTCGATCCGGCGGTCGGCTCCAAGGTCGCCAAGATCGCCGCGCAGATGATCGGCTTCAAGGCGGTCGACAAGTCGACCGTCGAAATCACGCTCGCCGATCCGAATGCCGACCTTCCGACCATCCTGGCGCTGCATCACTTCATGATCGTCGCGGATGGCACCACCGACTTCTCCAAGGGCAATGGCACCGGCGCCTTCGTGCTGCAAACGTTCGAACCGGGCGTGCGGTCGGTCGTCACCAAGAACAAGAATTACTGGAAATCCGGCAAGCCCTACCTCGATTCGTTCGAATTCATCGCCATCAGTGACGACAGCGCCCGCGTGAACGCCCTGCTTTCCGGTGACGTCAACTTCGCCGCGTCGATCAATCCGCGCGCGATGAAGCTCATCGGCGGCCAGCAGGGCTTCGAACTGTCGAAGACCACCTCGGGCAACTATACGGACCTCAACATCCGGCTCGACATGGATCCGGGCAACAAGGCCGACTTCGTCGCCGGCATGAAATACCTCGTCAACCGCGAGCAGATCGTCAAATCGGCATTGCGCGGCCTCGGCGAAGTCGGCAACGACCAGCCTGTCTCGCCGGCGAACATCTTCCACAACGCCGACCTCAAGCCGAAGGCGTTCAACCCGGACAAGGCCAAGTTCCACTTCCAGAAGTCTGGCCTGCTCGGCCAGTCCATCCCGGTAGTCGCCTCCGATGCCGCGACGTCGTCGATCGACATGGCGGTGATCATCCAGGCCGCCGGTGCCGATATCGGCATGAAGCTCGACGTCCAGCGCGTGCCGTCCGACGGCTACTGGGACAATTACTGGCTCAAGGCGCCGATCCATTTCGGCAACATTAATCCGCGCCCGACGCCCGACATCCTGTTCTCGCTCCTCTACGCCTCCAACGCGCCCTGGAACGAAAGCCAGTACAAGTCCGAGAAGTTCGACAAGCTGCTGGTCGAGGCGCGCGGCTCGCTCGACCAGGCCAAGCGCAAGGAAATCTACGGCCAGATGCAGACCATGGTCTCCGAGGAGGCCGGCACCATCATCCCGGCCTACATTTCCAACGTGGATGCTCTCTCCAGCAAGGTGAAAGGTTTGGAGGCGAACCCGCTCGGTGGCATGATGGGCTACGCAATGGCGGAATATCTCTGGCTCGAAGCCTGAGAGGCGCCTGCCAGGGACCGGACAGCTGGTCCCTGGCACCCATTGCGCAACATGGCTTGGCCGAACGCAACCGCAGGAGCGCTTCCATGACGTCTGGGGTTCTAAACCTCGTGTTGAAGCGGCTGGCAATCGCGGTCGTTACACTTCTGATCGTCCTGTTCGCCGTGTTTTTCGCCACCAGCATGCTGCCTGGCGACACAGCGTCGATCCTGCTTGGCCAGGCGGCTACCCCGGAGGCGGTCGCCGGCCTGCGCGAGGCCATGCATCTCAACGATCCGGCAATCCTGCGCTTCCTGCGCTGGCTTTTCGGCCTGCTCCACGGCGATCTCGGCACTTCCTATGCCAACGAGATGCCGGTCGCGGCGCTGATCGGCGGGCGCTTCGTCAACACCATGGAGCTCGCCGGCATCACCACGCTGCTCTCGGTGCCCCTGGCGCTGACGCTCGGCATCACAGCCGCCATGTTGCGCGGCTCCCTCTACGACCGCACCGTCACCATTCTTGCGATCGGCGTCATCTCGGTGCCGGAATTCATGGTCGCGACTCTCGCGGTCCTGCTTTTCGCCGTTTATCTCAAATGGCTGCCGGCACTGTCCTCGGTCAATGAGGCGCATACGCTGACCGATCTCGTGCGCATCTATGCCATGCCGGTGATCACGCTGACCTCCGTCATCTCGGCTCAGATGATCCGCATGACCCGCGCCGCGGTGATCGAAACGCTGTCCACGCCTTATGTCGAGATGGCGCTGCTCAAAGGCGCCTCACGCGGCCGCATGGTGCTCAAGCACGCACTTCCCAATGCGCTCGGGCCGATCGTCAACGCGGTTGCGCTGTCGCTGTCCTATCTGGTCGGCGGCGTCATCATCGTGGAGACGATCTTCAATTATCCCGGCATCGCCAAGCTGATGGTCGATGCGGTCGCGACCCGCGACCTGCCGCTGATCCAGAGCTGCGCAATGATCTTCTGCCTCGGCTATCTCCTGCTCATCACCGTCGCCGACATCATCGCCATAATGTCCAACCCGAGGCTGAGGTGACGATGGCACGCGTGGCAGCTTCCCGACGGTCCTTGCTGGGCCACAGCTACAATCTCGTGGGCGTCGTCGCCTCGCTGGTCATTCTGGCGTGGACGCTGATCGCGATCTTCGCACCCGCCATCATTCCCCATTCGATCGGCGACATCGTCGACGACGATTATTTCGGCCCGATGCGTCAGGGCCTATGGCTCGGCTCGGACTATCTGGGGCGAGACATGCTCTCGCGGGTGCTGATGGGTGCGCGCTACACCGTCGGCATATCGCTCGCCGCCGTCTGTATCGCCTGCTTTTCCGGCGTCGTGCTGGGAATGATCGCGGCCGTCACCGGCGGCTGGCTCGACACCTGCCTCAGCCGCTTCCTCGACGCCATGAACTCCATTCCCAGCAAGCTGTTCGGCCTTGTGGTGGTAGCCGCGGTCGGCTCGTCGATCCCGGCGCTGATCCTGACGCTCGCCGTCATCTACATACCGGGCGCCTACCGCTTCGCGCGGGCGCTCGCCGTCAACATCAACACCATGGACTTCATGACCGTCGCTCGCGTCCGCGGCGAAAGCACCGCCTATCTCATCGGGTCCGAGATCCTGCCCAATATCATGCGCCCGGTGCTGGCCGACTTCGGACTGCGCTTCGTCTTCATCGTGCTCTTGCTGTCCGGCCTGTCCTTCCTCGGGCTCGGCCTGCAACCGCCGCTCGCCGACTGGGGCGCGCTAGTGCGCGAGAACATAGGCGGCCTGCCCTTCGCGGCTCCCGCCGTCATCGTTCCCTCGCTGGCCATCGCCAGCCTCACCATCAGCGTCAACCTGCTGATCGACAACCTGCCGCAGAAGATCAGGGACAGGGACGCATGACCAATCTCGTCGAGGTCAGGAACCTGAGGATCGAGGCGACGACCGACGCCGGACGCGTGGTCGAAATCATCAAGGGCGTCAGCCTCGACATCGCCGACGGCGAGATCGTCGCCCTGATCGGCGAGAGCGGCTCCGGCAAGACGACGATCGCGCTCTCCCTCATGGGCTATGCGCGGCCCGGCTGCCGGATCACCGGCGGCGAGATCAATGTGAACGGCAAGAACATGGCCGCGCTTGCCGAAAAGCAGCGCGCCAAATTGCGCGGCACCGACATCGCCTATGTTCCGCAAAGTGCCGCCGCCTCCTTCAACCCTTCGTCCACCATCATGGAGCAGGTGATCGAGGTTACACGCATCCACGGGCTGATGCCTCCCGAGCAGGCACGAAAGCGCGCGGTCGAGCTGTTCCGGGCGTTGTCGCTGCCGGACGCGGAAGGGATCGGCGCCCGTTATCCGCACCAGGTTTCGGGCGGGCAGCTGCAGCGGCTGTCGGCGGCGATGGCGCTGATCGGCGATCCCAGGCTGATGATCTTCGACGAGCCGACGACGGCACTCGACGTGACGACGCAGATCGACGTGCTGAAGGCATTCAAGTCGGTCATGCGGGCCGGTGGGATAGCGGGTGTCTACGTTTCCCACGACCTCGCCGTCGTCGCCCAGATCGCCGATCGCATCGTTGTGCTGAAGGGCGGCGAAGTGCAGGAGGCCGGCACCACGGCTCAGATCCTTTCGGCTGCCCAGCACCCCTACACGCGCGAACTGCTGGCTGCCTTCGAGCCGAAACCGCGGCAAGCACATGCGGACGCGGACGCCGGCACGAAGCCGTTGTTGCGTATCGACAATGTGACCGCCGGCTATGGCTCGTTGCGGGCCGACGGGCTGCCGCTTATCCGCGCTGTCAATTCCGTCAGCCTGGTCGTCGAAAAGGGGCGCAACCTTGGCGTCATCGGCGAATCCGGCTGCGGAAAATCGACGCTGGCGCGCGTCATCGCCGGCATCCATCCGGCGGCGGCCGGCGACATCGTCTTCGACGGCAGGCAATTGGAGCGCGCCGCAGGCAAACGCAGCCAGGACGAACTGCGCGAGATGCAGATCGTGTTCCAGTATGCCGATACCGCGCTCAATCCGGCCAAGCCTGTGGAGGACATCATCTCCCGGCCGCTGGCCTTTTATCATGGACTCGACCGGCAGGCGCGCTCGAAGCGCGTCGACGAACTGCTCGACATGGTTCGCCTGCCCAGGACGCTGCGCTACCGTCGCCCGTCGGAGCTCTCGGGAGGCCAGAAGCAGCGCGTGAACTTCGCGCGCGCTCTGGCGGCCAGGCCCAAGCTCATCATCTGCGACGAAATCACCTCAGCGCTCGACACGGTGGTGGCGGCCGCCGTGATCGAACTGCTCAAGGAGCTGCAGCGCGAGTTGGGTCTTTCCTACATTTTCATCAGCCACGACCTCTCCGTCGTCGAAGCGATCTGCGACGAAATCATGGTCATGTACAATGGCGAGCGGGTGGAGCAGATCACGCCCGACAGGCTGAAGGCGCCCACCCACCCCTATTCGAAACTTCTGTTCTCCTCCGTGCCGAAGCTCGATCCGACGTGGCTCGATGGCCTCGTCCGCGACCCCGAGCTGGTCAGCCAGTACGGCCACCGCTAAGGCATGCCGCCCAGAAGTGTGCAGCGGTTCTGGGGCAAGGACAGGCATCAAAGCAAAAACTATAGGCGGCAGTGCCTCACCTTGGAAACAGGCTGGGCAGCGGCATGTGCGCCTTGACGATGGGAGATTTCAGCACCACGAAGCTGAAACACACTTGTCGATGCCGATATCCATCTCGATGAGCCGCTCCACGATCGCCTGATATTCGGCAATACCACCCGTGACGAATTTCAAGAGGTAGTCGTAGCGGGCGGAAACGCGGTGGCATTCGACGGCCGCATCAACCTTATCGACGGCGGCAAGGAAACGCGCGAAGTCGATCTGACGATGGTTCTTCAGCGTAATTTCAGTGAAGACGGTGAGCGTCCGTCCCAGCTTGACGATGTCGATCTGCGCCGAATAACGCACGATATAGCCTTCAGCCTTCAGCTTCTTCACCCGCATCAGACATGGGCTGGGGGAGAGATTGACCAATTCCGCCAGCTCTACATTTGCGATGCGGCCGTTCTTCTGCAGCTCATACAGAATCTTGATGTCAATCCGATCGAGCTTCATTGACTAACGTGCTTTCTGTCAGGGCAAATCAGCTTGCCGCAGCCGGCTTTCACCCTGTCTACAATTGCGAGCAGAGCCGGTAGGCCTCGTAGATCGACGAATAGATGTCCCTGCTGGCGACTGCGTCTCCAATGCGATGCAGGACGAACGATCCGGCAGCCTGGAGACCATTGTCCGCTTTCGATTCGGTTCCGGTCATGAGTGCTATGTCGGTGACGCCGTTGTTGGCGGAGCGGACACGCAATTCCTGGTAGGCATCCTCCATGGGTACCGTACCGCGCTCGACAATGAGTTGGGCCGCGGTCATTTCGGTTTCCGCACCGGTGAGTTCGTGCCGGAACGTGGCGGCGATTCCGTTGCCCTGGCGCGCTGCCTTGACCAGACGCACATCGCTGACGACGCGGATGCCGCGTTCCGAGGCGCGTTTGCGGAAACTCACCCGGTCCGGATAAGGCGTCTCGACCGCCAGCGTGTCGTCCGCCATGGCCATGCTGACCACGCGCCCCGGACGTGCAAGATGTAGGGCGCAGGAGACTGCCGCCTGGCGTCCAGTCTCATCGTAGATCAGCACGTCGTCCTTCGCCGGCACGACCCCGGTCAGGACATCCCAGACGCTGTCGCAATGCTCAGCGCCCTCCAGCCGTTCCATATCGGGAACGCCGCCGGTGGCGATGATGACCGCGTCCGGTTGCTCGGCAAGGACGATTTCCGCGTCCGCATAGGTGTTGAGACGGACTTCCACGCCCAGGCGAGCGAGCTCGTCGGTACGCCAGTCGACTATGCCGATGAGATCCTTGCGATCGGACGCCGAGGCCGCGACGAGCAACTGCCCACCAAGTCGCGCCCCGGCTTCGAGCAGGCTCACTCTGTGGCCGCGCTCGGCGGCGACCCTTGCCGCTTCCATCCCGCCCGGACCACCGCCGACCACGACCACACGTTTCAGCGTTTCAGCCCGCACGATGGTATGGCTGATGATCGTTTCATGGCCGCTGGCCGGGTTGTGAATGCATTGCACCTTCTTGTACAGGCAGTAGGATGCGCCGACGCACGGGCGAATGCGTTCTTCTTCGCCGCGCATCACCTTGTTGACGATATGCGGGTCGGCAATATGCGCCCGGGTCATGCCGACCAGGTCGACAAGGTTCTCGCGGATAGCATGCCGCGCAGTCGCTATGTCCCTGATGCCTGCGGCGTGAATCACGGGCAACCTGGTTTCCCGTTTGAATAGCCCGACCAACGGCAGAAACGGCGCGCTTGCGCTGAACATGCCGGGCATGTTCTGCTCAGCCAGGGACAGGTCGGTGTCCATGCGGCCAAAGATGCAATTGAAGAAATCGACATGGCCTTCCCGCTCGAACAGCCTGGCGAAGGCAAGGCATTCCTCGAAATCCGAGCCGTCTTCGACCGCCTCGTCGATCACCAACCGGATGCCGACAGCAAAGTCGTCGCCCACCGCGCGGCGTATCGCCTCGTGAACCATCAGGCCGAAGCGCGCGCGGTTTTCGAGTGAACCGCCGAAATCGTCTGTGCGTCTGTTGGTTCTGCGCGAGAGGAATTGCCCGATCAGATGGCCGCCGGTGACGGTTTCGACGCCGTCCAGACCGCCGTCCACGCAGCACCTTGCTGCACTGGCGTAGTCCCTGACAATCCTGTCGATGTCCGCCGCGTCCATCTCTTTCGGAAAATTCCGGTTTCGCGTCTCGCGAACGCGTGACGGCGCCACGGGCGGCAGCCAGTTCCCGGCATAGGCGGTGGCGCGCCGGCCAAGATGCGAGACCTGGCACATGACGACGGCGCCGTGGCGGTGGATGCGCTGCGACAGCGACTGGAGATGAGGGACGATGCGATCGCTCGAAAGGTCCAGCTGACCGCCGCCCCAACTGGAGTCGGGCGAGGTCATGGCGGAGCCGCCCACCATGGTCATAGCCAGGCCGCCATGCGCCTTCTCCTCGTGATAGCGCTGGTAACGCTCGAGCGGCAAGCCTCCATCGTCCAGCATCGAGGCGTGACTGGTGCTCACAACACGGTTGCGCAGCGTCAGACCCTTCAGCCGAAACGGCTGAAGCAGAGGATCGCTGGATATGCTGCCTGCTTGAGATCCCGCTACCTTCACGTTCTGCTCCGCCCATTCATCAGAGTTATACTTCGCCATTTCCCGGATCGTGGAAAGCTTGTAAATTATTGGGGTCGCTATACGCTGGGCGTATGGCTAGCTTTGCTAAACTCATTCCCTCCGCGCGCGGACTGCTAGTCTTCGAAGCTGCTGTCCGGTCGGGTAGCTTCACGGCTGCGGCGCGCGAGTTCAACGTCACGCAACCATCGATCAGCCGCAGCATTGCGCAGCTCGAGGCCGATTTCGGTGTTCCTCTTTTCACCCGGGGCCCAACGGGATTGGCTCCGACTGCAGAAGGACGTGCCCTCTATTCGGCTGTGCGGGAGGGATTTGACGGCATCGCCGAGGTGATCCGGAGGATCAAGCAGAACAGCGTTGCAAAGCCGGTGGTGACCCTTTCACTTTCGAGTTCCCTGGCAACCTATTGGTTCGTTCCGAGACTGGGAGCGTTCAACGCGCGGTTTCCTGACGTCGACCTGAGGTTCGAACTGATCGCGGGCGTTCTGCGAGGACCAGCCGAGAATGTCGACCTTGCCACGAGAATCCTGGCGGATGACGACACCCACTATCACCACTGGGCCTTCTCGCCGGAAATCATCGTTCCGGTATGCAGCCCATCCTATTTGTTGGCCCACGGTCGGTTGATCCATGCCGGAACCGGGCAAGGTCATGTCCTGCTTCACCTGACGGACGCCAGGGAGCAGTGGCTGGACACATGGGGCAGTGTGGCGGACCGCAAGACCAGCACGGCAAAGTGGCTCGAATTCTCGGACTACGCGGTCGTGCTTCAGGCCGCGATGAACGGGGAAGGCGTGGCGCTCGGCTGGCTTAGCAACGTTTCAAGAGCGTTGCTTCAGGGAACCCTTGTCCCGGCCTCGGACAGGCAGATCAAGACGGGCCGGATCCATCAGCTGATTGCACCGCGCTCAAGGCCGGTACGGCCTGTCGTCAACGACATCCGCGCGTGGATGATCGCCGAGATGCAAGCCGAATTGAAAGCACTGCACCCGATATTGCGGCCGGGCATCTTGTAGCGGGCTGCAGGCGACAAGCAGCGCGGTCGCCGTTGACTACCTCGGAAACAGGCTGGGCAGCGGCATGTGCGCCTTGACGATCGGGGACTTCAGCACCACGAAGCTGAAATACTTGTCGATGCCGATATCCATGTCGGTCAGCCGTTCCATGATGGTCTGGTACTCGGCGATGCCGGCGGTCACGAATTTCATCAAATAGTCGTAGCCGCCCGACACGAGGTGGCATTCGATGACCTGGTCGATCTTCTCCACAACGGCGAGAAAGCGGGCGAAGTCGACCTGGCGATGGTTCTTCAAGGTGATTTCGGTGAACACGGTCAGCGTCTGGCCGAGCTTGCCGATATTGACCTGCGCGGAATAGCCTTCGATGTAGCCTTCCGACTGCAATTTCTTCACCCGCATCAAGCACGGGCTCGGCGACAGATGCACCAGATCAGCCAGTTCCACATTGGTGATGCGGCCGTTCTTCTGCAATTCGTGTAGAATTTTGATGTCGATCCGATCCAGTTTCATGGCCGTCTCCGCAGAACGCATGCCACAGCACAAAATGCTGCCTCGCTCGTAGGCATTGACACTACCACAGCCCGTTGGCCTGTCCATCCAAGTGGACAGCGCTTTGAAACGCAGTGGCTCCCGATTTCGACCGGGCTGCCGGAATAAAATTCTGCTTCAGCTTCAACTGCGGCAGCGGCTGCCTGCACAACACGGTAGATTGGCGCGTCAAGGCAGAGAGACCATGCGCGCACCACTGCAGCAAATCGAGACATCTGGCGAACCGCCGCGGACCGCGGACGCGGTGGTGATCGGCGGCGGCATCGTCGGCATCTTCGCGGCCTATTATCTGGCACGGCGCGGCCTGAAGGTCGCGCTTGTCGAAAAGGGCCGCATTGGCGCCGAGCAGTCCTCGAGGAACTGGGGATGGTGCCGCCAGCAGAACCGCGACGCCCGCGAACTGCCGATGGCGACCCGAAGCCTCGAGTTGTGGGACAGCTTCGCGACGGAAAGCGGCCAAGACACCGGCTTCCGCCGCTGCGGCCTGCTCTATCTCAGCAATGACGATGCGGAACTGGCCGGCTGGGTGCGTTGGCGTGACTTCGCCAGGACGGCCGGCGTCACCACGCACATGCTCGACAGCGCCGAGGCCAGCGAGCGGGGTCGCGCCACTGGCCGGACCTGGAAGGGCGGTGTCTTCTCGCCGACCGACGGCACCGCCGATCCGTCGCGGGCCGCGCCCGCGGTCGCCCGCGCCATCCTCCAGCTCGGCGGCTCCGTGCACCAGAATTGCGCCGCGCGTGGCATCGAGACCGAGGGCGGACGCCTGAGCGGCGTGATCACCGAAAGCGGGACGATCCGGACCAAGATGGCGGTGCTGGCCGGCGGCGCCTGGGCATCCTCCTTTTGCCGGCAGTTCGGTTTCCGCTTTCCGCAGGCGTCGATCCGCTCCTCCATTCTGTCGGTCTCGCCCGGCGCGGCGGGTCTGCCGGATGCGCTACACACGGCAAGGATTTCGGCGACACGACGCGGCGACGGCGGCTACACGCTCGCCATAAGTGGACGCGGCCGCGTGGACGTGACGCCGCAGCAGCTGCGCTTCTCCTCGCAGTTCCTGCCCATGTTCCTGAAGCGCTGGCGCAGCCTCGCGCCCGGCGGCCTGCAGGGCATGTGCTCCGGCCACGAAACGCTCCGCCGCTGGCGGCTCGACCAGCCGACGCCGATGGAGCGGATGCGCATCCTCGATCCGACCCCGGACCAGGCGACGATCCGCCTGATCCATGCCCGGGCACTCGAACTTCTGCCCGACCTTCGAAAGACCAGGATCAGCGCGACCTGGGCCGGCTACATCGACAGCACACCGGATGGCGTGCCCGTTATCGGCGAGATTGATACCGTTCCGGGTTTCTTCCTGGCTGCCGGGTTCTCGGGACACGGCTTCGGCATCGGGCCCGGCGCCGGGCACCTCGTCGCCGATCTGATGACCGGGTCGCAACCGATCGTCGATCCGCAATCCTATGATCCCAGGCGCTTCGACACTTCGGTCTGGGGGAAGGTTGCCGACTTCTAACCCAAAGCTCGCCATGTTCCGGCAGCCTCCAGAAATCGCTTTGAAACCGCATCAGCCGTCCCGCACAAAAGCGCCGATAGGCGCCGGGCGGACAGGCGCTTGCCCGCGCAACCGGCCGACAGCACCGGGCGTGCAGCCGGTCTGCGCCGCGATGAGCTCGACGGCGGCCAACTGACAATAGCGTCCCTGGCATCGCCCCATGCCGACGCGCGACAGCGATTTCACCCTGTTCGCTTCGCCGCCGCCGAAATCCACACTTTCGCGTATATCTCCGGCGGTCACATTCTCGCAGCGGCAGACGACCGCGTCATCGGGGAGTGCCCGCGCCATTGCCGCCGGCCAGGGAAAGGCGCAAACCAGGCCGCGGGCAAAGCGCTCGAGCTGCGCAAGCTCCCGCAGATCGGCCGCGCAGGAGGGCGCTGGAAATCCAAGATCGGCAAGGCACGCCGCTGCCGCCAGACGCCCCGCGATCTCCGCAGCGTCTGCTCCCAGAAGACGAGATCCATCGCCCGCCAGATAAACGCCGTTGCCAGCGCGCCCCATCTGGTCGGTCTTCGGCAGCCATTGCCGCCACCGCTCGTCATAGATGAAGGTGCATCCCGCCAGGTCGGCCAGGTGCGTCTCCGCCCGCAGGTGCCAGCCCATGCCTATCGTGTCGCATGGCGTGAGGTGCTGCCTTCCGCCGGCGTCGCGCCAGCGCATCGCTGAGACACCGTTGCCGTCGACCTCGATCCGTTCGGGCGTCACGCCCGCATGGTAGCGGCCGCCGAGCCGCGCCCGCAGGGCCAGACCGCGCAGCGCCACCAACGGCCGGGCGGCAAGCTTCCAGAGCCCCCGCATCTGCTGGCGCCAGGAAGAGGTATCCAACACCGCCGCCACATCCGCTCCAGCCTTGACAAGCTGGGCGCCGACCAACGTCAGCAAGGGTCCCGATCCGATCAGGACGATCCGCTGCCCCAGCGCCACGCCCTGCGCCTTGAGCGCGATCTGCGCCGCGCCAAGGCTGTAGACGCCGGCGCTCTGCCAGCCGGGGATCGCAGCGACACGGTCGGATGCACCGGTCGCAAGGATCAGGCGGTCATGGAAGATCACCTGCACGCCGCCCTCCCCCAGCACATGCAGCCTACCCTCCTGCACGGCGATGACCGAGCTTCCCGCGCAATGGGTAAGCCGCCCCTCTTCGGCCAGCCGGTCGAAGAGCTGATGCAGTGCGCTGGCCTTCGCCGCCTCCGATCCGTAGAGTTGTTTCGCGGTGCGGGCGAATCCGGCAGGCGGACGACGATAGATCTGCCCGCCCGCGCGCTGCCCTTCGTCGATCACCACCGGATGGAGCCCGGCCTCGACCAGCATGGCTGCGGCCCTTATGCCGGCAGGGCCGGCGCCGACGATCGCGATCCGAGGCGGCGTCGTCTCGCTCATGGCCAGCTCTCCGGCGCCGTCGTGCGTAACCGCAGGCCTTCCACGATAAGGGCCGAGCACGCCCGCAGACGCGGGCCCTCGTCCTGCCACACCCAGCAATCCTGGCAGGCTCCCATCAGGCAGAACCCGGCGCGCCACTCGGGTCCGAACTCGGATTTTCGCAGCACGTGGCCCGAAGCCAGCATGGCGGTCAGTACTGTGTCGCCCGCCAATGCACTGCACATCTGCCCGTCGAGATAGAAATGCACCTCTGCCCGGTCGAACTCGGCCAGCCTGACGATGCGGCCGGCGGTGATCATTCCGCCGCCTCTCGCACCGTGCCAGGACGCGGCAGTTCGGGGAAGCGTTCGCAGACAGCATCGAAGGCCGCCTGGACGCCCTCCGGTCCCCAGCGCCCCTTCATGCGGCGGAAAATCTCCGTCTTGGTGAAGAACCGCCAATGGATCGGCAAATCAATTAATATGGCAGTGAGCCGGTCATAGGCGTCCGGCGTCCACTGCGCTTCGTAGCCGTCGCGCTCCGGACCGAAATGGAAATGGCCGGCGGCCGGCTCCTGCCGTGCGCGCAGTTGCCCCGTTGCCTGCTCGTCGATCTCGCCGCCGCGGATGACGACGCCATAGTCGTGCTCGGCAGCTGTCGTCGAGACATAGCCGCGCCGCACATCCTGTGCGACCCGCCAGGGTTCGCGCTGATGCGGATTCCCGCGCCCGCCGCCTCCGGCGGAGCGGATCTCGAGCACGTCGCCAGGCTGCAGGACGGTGGTGTCGATGTTGCCGAGCGGTCGCTCGTGCTCGGTCCCCGGATTGACGACCATGTCCGACAGGCCGGCCGCCTTGCCGCCCAGTACGCCCCAGGGGCGGAAGAAGCTGCGGTCGCGGTTGCGGGCCGTGATCCTGGAATCAGGGGCGAAGACGCGGAAGGCCATCTCAGTCGCCAGGCCGCCGCGCCAACGCCCCGCGCCGCCGCTGTCCCTGGCGAGCCCGTATTTCACGAATTCGACCGGAGTTTCGGTCTCGGTGATCTCGATCGGCGTGTTCTTGAGATAGGCAGCATCGGCGCCCGATCCGTTGGTCCCATCGCGATGCGGCATCGCGCCGCCGCCGCCGACCACGGGGTTCACCGCCGTGATGACAGTCCGGCTGGTGCGCTCGTCCGTGGTCATGACATTGACGATGCAGTTGTTGCCGGCCGGCGCCGCGGGCAGGCGCTCGGGCATCACCTGCGAGAAGGCACCGAAGATGACAGACCGCAGTCGGGCGCAAGTGAGCGAGCGCATGCCGACAGCGGCGGGATGGACCGGGTTCAGCACCGAACCTTGAGGCGTGATGCAGGTGAACGGCCGGGTCAGGCCGGTGTTGAGAAGGATCTTCGGGTTGAGCGTGTAGAGCACGTAGTAGACACCCACCAACAGCATGGTGTGGCGCGGGTCGCCGCCCGAAGGCACGTTGAGCGATGAGCCGAGCTGCGGATCGGAGCCGGTGAAGTCGAGCACCGCCGCATCGCCCTTGATCGTCAGCGTCAGCTTCAGCCGGCACGGATTGGCCTCGACGGAATCCTCGTCGGCATAGTCGGCGAATTCCCATGTGCCGTCGGGCATGGCGCGCAGCACGTCGCGCGCCTGCGCTTCCGCCTGGTCGAGAAGCGCTGCAACGCCTTCGACGAAGCCGGTCTTGCCGAATTTTTTCACCATTGCCTGGATCTTGCGCTCGCCGGTGTTGAGCGCGCCGACCAGCGCCTTGATGTCGCCGACGTTGAGGTCGGGCTTGCGAACATTGGTGCTCATGATCCGCAGGATCGACTCGTCAAAGATGCCCTCCCTCACCAGTTTCATGGGCGGAAAGCGAATGCCTTCCTGATGGATTTCAGTCAGCGCCCGGCTGAGCGAAGCCGGCACCGCGCCACCCATGTCGGTGTTGTGGATATGGCCACCGGTCCAGGCGACGATGTCGCCGTCGACGAAGACCGGCTTCCACAGATGCGTGTCTGGCGCGTGCGTGGCGACGTGGCCGGAATAGGGATCGTTGGTGAAGGCGACATCGCCCGGCCGATAGTCGTCGACCATCGCGATCGCGCGGTGATACGAAAGCCCCGGATACCAGGTGGCGCCGAGTTCCATCGGCACCGCGAAGGTCGCGCCTGAACGGTCCATCAGCATCACCGTGAAATCCTGCGTCTCCTTGACGAAAGCGGAGTGCGCGGTGCGGTGCAGCGTGTGCGCCATGTTCTCGGCGGCCGCGCGGGCATGGTTCGCCAGAACCTGAAGGTTTGTCCGGTCAAACATGGCGTCACTCCGCGAAGGTCAGCAGAAGGTTGAAATGGCGGTCGACCCTTGCCTGCGCTCCGGCAGGAATGGCGAAGGTGGTGTCTTCCTGAACGACCACGGCAGGGCCATGAAACGTGCTGCCCGACACCAGGGTCTGCCGGTTGTGGAGGTCGACGGTTTCGACGCTCAAGCCGGTATAGACCGGGAGCCGGCGCGCCGGGATGGCCGCAACGTCCACTTCATCGGTCTCCGGGAGAGAGAGTTTCGGCCCGACGCCGACGGCGGACAGCCGGACGTTGACAAGCTCGATCTCGCCGTCCGGGTCGTGGAAATCGTAGAGCTGCTGATGGGTGAGATGGAAGGCCTGCGCGATGGCGGCCGCATCACCATCTGCCAACCATTGCGGCGACAGGACAACCTCGATCTCATAGCTCTGCCCGACATAGCGCATGTCGCAGGAGAAAGTGAGGTCCGCGGCCGCGTCGTGCCCCTGCGCCGCAAGCCAGTCGCGCCCCTCTTGCGCCAGTGCCTCGAAGGCCTCGCGAATTCCGGCGAGCGACACGCCCGAGAGCGGGGTGAAGATGGTGCGAATGAAATCCCCGCGCAAATCCGCCACCAGTCCGCCGAGCGCCGACACCACGCCGGGGCGGCGCGGCGCCATCACACGCTTCATGCCGAGTTCGCGGGCAAGAAAAGCGCCGAGCATGGGCCCGCCACCGCCGAAGGGCATCAGCGTGAAGTCGCGCAAGTCAACGCCGGCGCGCGAGGCGAGCTTCTCGACCTCTACGAACATCTCCGACACCGCGATGTCGAGGATCGCCTGCGCGGTCTGCTCGATGGGGCGGCCGAGCCGGGTGGCAAGCGCGCCGACCGCGCGATGCGCCAGGCCGGTATCGATTCTGAGCTGGCCATAGGCCATCTCGCTGTGACCGAGCCATCCGCACACCACCATGGCGTCCGTCACCGTCGGCTTCTCGCCGCCACGGGCGTAGCAGGCCGGTCCCGGCGTCGAACCGGCCGATTCCGGTCCGACCCGCAGCACCCCCTGCGCATCGACACTGGCGATCGAGCCGCCGCCGACACCGATCGAACTGACCGACACGGAGGGGATATGGAGCGGAAATTCGCCGATCAGCTCGCCGGTGCCGAACTGCGCCTCGCCGCCGATGATGAGCGCGAAGTCGGCCGAGGTGCCGCCGATGTCGAGGGTAAGAACGTTGTCTTCGCCTGCCTGACGCGCCAGCCACGAGGCGCCGATGACACCGGAGGCCGTTCCGGACAAAAGCATGTTCACGCAGGCGCGCTTGCCCTCGGCAGCGTTCATCAGTCCGCCATTCGACTTCGTCAGCATCGGACGCGCCGGCACGCCACGGCTTTTCAACCGCTGTTCCAGCGCCGTCAGATAGCCGGAGACGCGCGGATGGACATAGCCGTTGAGGATGGCGGTCGAGCTGCGCTCGTATTCGCGGATGACCGGCCAGACCTCGGCCGAGGGGAAGACGAAGAGGTCGGGCGCAAGACGCGCGATCGTCGCCTTCACTGAAACTTCCTGGGCGGCACTGCGCCAGGAATGGAGGAAGGACACGATGATGCCTTGCGCCCCGTTCGCTTTTGCCACTGCCACCGCGCTTTCCACCGCCGCCATGTCCGGCGCCCGGGATTCGCTCCCATCGGCACGCATGCGGGCCGGAATGCCGAAAACCATGTCGCGCGAGATCAACGGATCCGGCCGCGCGCAGAACAGCGAATACATGTCCGGCATGCGCAGCCGCGCCAGTTCGATGACGTCCTCGAAGCCGGCATTGGTGAACAGCGCGAGCGGCGCACCCTTGCGCTGGATGATCGTATTGATGCCAACCGTCGTACCGTGCACGAAGCGCGTCATACGGGCAGGATCAAAGCCTTCGCGTTCGGCCAGAAGCGTGAGGCCCGTCATCAGCTCGGCGCCCGGATCCTCCGGCGTCGTCAGCACTTTCAGCGAGGCGACGCGACCGGAGCGGGCTTCCAGCGCGCAGAAATCAATGAATGTGCCGCCGATATCGACGCCGACCTTCCAGTCGGTTTCGTCCCGCGCCTCGTTGGCCGCGATGACACCATCCATGATACGTCCCTTCCTGTCTGCCAACCAAAGCTGACACGACAGGATGGCCAGGGTCCAAGACGTATGAAGAGGAATGATATAAGTCTTGCTTATGCCCTGGCACCGCCCAGCACGACGGAACAGGCGGTGCGGATCTGGTCGCGCATTATCTCATCCGCCCGCGACAGAGCCCGTGTGCGCGAGCTGAGCAGCGCGAGCGGAAATTCCGGCCCATTCGCGAGCGGCCTGACGGCAAGCCCGGCAAACTGGTGCCAGGGCAGCAGCGCGTCGACCACGGCGATACCCAGGCCGGCCTGAACAAAGCCGACCGCCGAGATGGAGACATCGATCTCAAGCGACGGCGAAAACGCCACACCTTGCGCGCGGGCCGCGTGGGCCAACTCGTCGGCGGGGCGGGTGTTTGCGCGATAGGATATCAACTCTTCCGCGGCGAGATCGACGAGGCTCAACTCGGTTCTCCTGGCCAATGCATGCCCGGCGGGCAGCAGGCAGGCGAAGCCGACGCTGCCGATCACCTCTGCATCGATGTCGGGAGGCAGCCGGTCGTCCAACGCCACGCCGAGGCTGGCATCGCCGGCACGCAGCATGTCGACGATCGCGGCGATCGGCGCGCTATGGGAACGCAGCAAAATATCGGGATGCTGCGCCCGGAAGCTGGTGAATGCGCGCGGCAAGATAGCCATGGCCGGCGGCGGCGAGGCCGCGACCCGCACCAGCCCCGTCCGGCCCAAACGCAGGTCGGTGGTCTTGCGGCGCAAGCCCTCCAGCCCCGCCGACAGCCTCTCGGCATCGGCGAAGATCTCGAGTGCCTCCGGGGTCGGCCGCAGGCGGCGCTTCACCCGCTCGAACAGCGTGAAGCCGAGTTCGTCCTCGGTGTGGAGCAGGATCTGGCTGAGCGCAGGCTGGGAGATGTTCAGCATCCGCGCCGCAGCGGTCACGGTGCCCGCGCGCATGACGGCGATGAACACTTCGAGCTGACGGGCACGCATTGCCACTCCATAGGCTAAGCTTATGGCTGTTGTCCAAACCCATCTTTGACGCAATGAAGCGGTGCCGACAAGATCGGCGCCTTCAGGGATTGTCCGCTCCGCGCTAAATGAAGATGACATTTGGTCGAATAGCCATCACCCAGCTCTTTGTTGGAACATGATCTCCTGGACAAACGGAAACCGTTTGTCCGAGAAAACCGGTTCCCGCTTTTTTGGGATCATACTCTAGGGAATAGCCATGGATGTGATCGTGCTGGGCGGCGGACTGATGGGGACGGCTTCGGCCTATTTCCTTGCCCGGCGCGGCGCGCGCGTGACGCTGATCGAGCGTAATCGGGTCGGCACCGGAGCCACAGTCGCCTCCTTTGGCAACATCCGGCGCACGGGACGCCATCTGTCCCAGCTTCCACTGGCCCACCGCTCGCTCCGACTGTGGGGCGAAGCCGAAAAGATGCTTGGCCGCGACGTCGAATTCCGCGCCACCGGCCATGTCCGGCTGATCTTCGATGAAGGAAGCCTTGCCGACATGCGGGCCTATGCCCAAGCCGCGCAGCCCTGGGGCCTCGAGCTGGAAGAACTCGGCCCACGCGAGATTAGCGCCCGCTTTCCCGGCCTCGGCGCCGACGCGATCGCCGCGTCATTTTCTCCGCATGACGGCAGCGGCAATCCGCGGCTGATCGCGCCGGCCTTTGCCGCGGCGGCCCGCAGACTGGGGGCGCAAATCATCGAGGGAGCCGAGGTCGAGAAGATCACCTATACGGGCTCCGGTTTCCTTATTACCAGTTCGAAGGGCTCATTCGCCTCCGAGTGCCTGCTCAACACCGCCGGAGCCTGGGGCGCGCGCATCGCCGCTGGGTTCGGCGAAGAAGTCCCGCTCGACGCCCGCGGCCCGCAAATGGGCGTGACCGAACCGCTGCCGCATCGGATCCTGCCGGTGGTCGGCATCTGGACGCGCGACAAAGACCATGGCGCCTATCTACGCCAGGTCGAACGGGGCAACATCGTCTTCGGCGGAGCGGCCGAACGGGTCGCGGTTGACCTCGATCCGGGTCATGCCAGCGCCGACCCCATGCGCCTGCCGACGCAGTTGCGGGCAGTGGCGCGGCTGCTGCCGGCGATCGCAAAGGTCGCGGTCATCCGCACCTGGTCCGGCTGCGAGGGTTATGTCAGGGACATGCAGCCGGTGATGGGACGCTCGGCGACGACGCCAGGGCTGTTCCACGCCTTCGGCTTCAGCGGACATGGCTTCCAGCTCGGTCCGGGCGTGGGCGACGCCATGGCCGAGCTCATCACGACCGACCGATGCGAGACGCCTCTCGACGATTTCAGGGTCGATCGCTTCGGCCACCGCCTGAATTGACGAGAGCGTCTTTGCCCGATCGACGTCGCGCTCCGGAGAACGGCCGAGATGGGCCGGTTGATCTCGGTGGTCGAGGAGCAGGCGCTGACCCTGCTGCGCACGGCGTTCTCGACCTCGGTGCGCGAATCCGGCGACCTGTCTGGGGGCGTGTTCGATCCGCGCTCGCATCCGCAGAAAGCGATCAGAGTCTCACTCTTCTCGGCGCCTTCCCATGTCGTGAGCGTACCATTTGTAGCACAATAGGTAGCACAATAGTTTCAAAACGAGGCGAGAGCCTCGCCAAAAAATCGGAATTTATAAAGCATAGTCAATGACTTAACAGTGAAAGCCGATGGTACCGTTGGCTGGGATCGAACCAGCGACCTCCGGATCCACAATCCGGCGCTCTAACCAGCTGAGCTACAACGGCACATTTGCCTGAGCGGAATCTCTTCGGGAACTCGTCTCAAGCGATCCGCTCTGTCGTTCGGCGATGCGTCCATACGGGCTTATGGATTTTAATTCAAGGCTTTTGCGAAGCAAAGGCCACTTCCCCACATGTCGCCGCAACAGCGGCGGTTTCGCCGGGCAAAGAAAAAGGCCGGCGGGAGGAGGTGCCGGCCTTTTCCTGTTACGAGCCAGCGGGAGGAGGAGCTGGCTGGTCACCCCGGGGAGCAGAGGGAGGAGGTTCCACTCGCCGGGTATTTCTTGATGGCTATCAACATACGCCTGACCGCTTTTAAGAAAATGCGACCTTTTGTTGCATCTTCAGATTATGCGCAAATATTAGGCAGCCTTAATGTCCTTGATCGCCTTCTCGAAGGCGGTCTTGATCGGCTTGGAGACGTCTTCCGCCGCCTTGGAGGCAACGGCCTGGAAGTCCTTGGCCTGCTCGACCGTCAACTCGACGCGCTTGCGCAGGAAAGCGGTCTGCAGCTCGACGACTTCCGACAGCGACTTGGCGCCGATCAGGGCTTCGAGATGCGAGAAGCCGGCTTCGGCATTGGCGCGCAGCGCCGCGATGGTCTTGAGCGACAGGTCGCTGGAAACAGTCTTGGCGGTCTCGTAGCTCGACTCCAGAGCCTTCTGGGTTTCCTCGGCGCCGGTCTTGAGCTTGGCATAGGCCTCCTTCGACTGCTCAACGCCCTTTTCGGCGAAAGCGCGCATCTGGTCGGTGGCCTTGGAAGCGTCGAAGCTCGGGAATTCAACGTTTTCAATCGTCTCGGCAGTTTTGGTCCTGGACATTTTCCATCCTTTTCAGCAGCAGCGGCTTTGACGGAAAGCCGTCTCGTTCAGTTATGATGGCAATATAAAGGCAAATTTTGTGCATTGCAATATCTTTGTTGCAGTGCACCATAAATTTCTTTCCGGCCGTTAACCAAAAGCCCAGAAACCAGCCTTTGCACGTTCTGGCTTGTGGACCTTCGCGCCTGCGGCTTTTATTAACAAAGCGTTAACTGCAAATTTCGCCGCTCCGTGAGGGTTCGCCAAGCGCATGCCGTCCGAATATTCCTTCCTCGACGTCGCCGTGCTCGACGCGGTGCGCCAGCGCTTTGCCGCCGGCGACGCGATCGCGATCCTGTCGGTCGACCTGGAGCAGGTGATCTGGGCCAATGGGCCGGGCGCCGCAGTGTTCGGCTATCCCGACATCGAAGCGATCATCGGCGCCTCGGCACAGCTGCCGCTGATTGCCCGCCGCCAGATCATGGCGACCAGCGGCTTCCCCGAGATCGGCAGCGATCGCGGCATCACCGTCAGGCTGGCGACCGGCATGACCAGCAGGACCGTCGGCTTCCAGGCGAGTGCCGTGACGCTGCCCGACGGCGAGAAGGCGATCATGCTGGCGGTGCCGGCGGCGCAGACGGGCTCGCGTGATGCCGCCGAAATCGCTAGCCGGGCGATCAGCGGCTTCACCGAAGACGGCCATTTCATCGCCTTCATCGATGCCGGGGGCAATGTCGAGGCCGCGTCGGACGGCTTTTCGAAGCTCGGCATCCAGCCCGCGACGCTGGCTGCCCTGGTCGCCGATGTGGCCGCCGATGTGGCCGCCGAGGGCGAACGCATCGTCAAGCGTCTCGTTCCGGGCGGCAACACCTCCTACCCCGCCGGGCTCGCGCGGCTGACGCCGGAGCGGCATCTCCTGGTTGTGATCGATGAGGATCAGCTCGAGGACAATGCGTCTGTCTCAGAGGCTTCGGCAGAACCCGCTCATAAAGTAACGGAAAGCACCGCCGCACAATCCGGTCCTCATCAGGACAATCAGCCAACGGCGGATGCTTCGCAGGCGGAGGCCGTCGAACGGTCACCTGGCCCTGCCGAGATCGAGCCCGCCCCTTCCAAGCCGGTGCCTGAAGATATGCCGGAACGGGCCACGCAAGAGATTTCGGAGCCAACCGGACCGACACCGGTTGCCGCCGACAAAGATCGGCCGGCAGCGGGCGGCACGCCGGCACAGCACGATCACTGGTACTTCAATGTCGGCGAGGATGACGCGCGACCCGCGCCTGCCGCGCCGGAAGCGAAAAATGTGGTCCAGGCGACCGGCGACGAGGCTCCGGTGGACAGCGCGAAGGAGAGCAAGCCCGCCTCCCCGGCAGCCCAGACCACGTCCCCAGCTCGGACAATAGACCGCTCGGCAGCGCCGCTGCGCTTCGTCTGGCGCACCGACGCCGAAGGCAAGTTCAGCACGCTGTCGCCGGAATTCGCCGACATTGTCGGCAAGCCGGCAGCCGACGTGATCGGCCGGCGCTTCAGGGATGTCGCGGCGGCCTTCGGCCTTGACCCGTCCGGCGAGATCGCCGGCCTGCTGGAGCGGCGCGATACCTGGTCCGGCCGCTCCGTGCTGTGGCCTGTCGTTGGCACCGACCTGAAGATCCCCGTCGACCTGGCGGCTTTGCCCGTCTATAGCCGCAGCCGCGCCTTCGAAGGTTTTCGCGGCTTCGGCGTTGCCCGGACTGGCGATGCGATCGTCGATCCGGAAGCGATCGGCATGGCCCTGTTGCCCAATGGCGAGCGGCCGACGACGCCGGAACCGAAAACCGTGGAACCTCGGGCTGAAGAGCCGACGGCGGACGAGTCGAAGGCCGAGGAACCAAATGCGGCGGATCCATTCAAGGGCGAGGTGCCGGCGCTGACCATCGTGCCGAAACAAGAGCGGCGCTTTGCCGACAAGGTCATCCGCCTGGCCGAACACCGGCAGCCGGCCAACGACAAAGGGCTGTCGACACTGGAACGCAGCGCCTTCCGTGAGATCGGCGAGCGGCTGAAGAAGGACAGTGCACCCACCGAGCCGCCAGAAGCCGACAAGCCCGGCATCGAAAGCACGACGAAACCGGAGCCCAGCACACCGGCTGAGCCAGCGGCTGAAACAACCGTGGAGGCCCCGGCCGCCAAGACGGAAACTCCGATCGAGGCCGTCGCCGATGGTGCGTCGACGCCTGAAGCCGTCTCGGGTCAAGAGCCGGCAGAGACCGGCGAAATCCCGGTGGCGGAACCGGAGAGCGACGCGGTGCTGGCCGAACCATCCGAGACCGATGCCGAGGACGAGGCGGATCTCGCACGGCTTGATGGCGGTCATCCGGACGACGTGAACGATGCCGAACCCGCCGACACCTTGCCTGGCGTGGGCGGCTCCTTGCTCAACTACGCCGACCGGAATGACGAATCCGGTCCTGTCGCGGACAATGACGAGCCCCCGGTTTCAGAAGCCGTAGCGGCGAAACCGGAGGTTACGGAACCCCACGCGACGGGCGAAGGAGCTGATACAAAAGCAGCCATACATAATGCCGTCGACGATGATGACAACATGACGTCGGCCGATTTTCGCGATGCCGAGGACAGTGAGGACTGGGGCGACGGCGCGGAAACCGCTGGCGAGCAGCCCGCGACGTTTGGCGGTGAAGCCGCAAGCGGCGGCGTCGAGAGCCCGGCCGAACGGCCACGCCTGAAAGTGCCGCCGCTCAAGACCGAAGGGATCGTGCCGTCGGCCTTTTCCGTCGGCGACGAAAGCAAGGCTCCAGACACCTCGCTGCTCGGCAAGCTGCCGGTGCCGCTGCTCATCCATTCGGGCGATCAGTTGCATTATGCCAATGAGGAGTTCCTCGACCTGACCGGCTATGACACGCTCGAGGATCTCGAGGACGCCGGCGGCCTGGGTGCGCTGTTCGCCGATCCTTACGCCGATGACGGCACCTCCGACGGCAGCGACCGGGCACTGCGGCTGAAAACGCGCGATGGCCAGGAATTCCCGATCGACGCGATCCTGCGCTCCGTTCCCTGGCGCGACGGCAAGGCGCTGATGCTGGTCGTGCGCCGTTCCGGCGATGATGACGCGCCCGCAGCCCTGCACTTGGTCGGCGAAGAGCCGACACAACCCGACATTTCCGAGCTCAAAGCCCGCATCGCAGAGATGCGCACCATCATCGACACCGCTACCGACGGCGTCGTGCTGATCGGCAGCGACGGCACCATCCGCTCGATCAGCCGCCCGGCCGAAGCGCTGTTCGGTTTCGACAGCGACGAGGTGACCGGCAAGCCCTTCGCCTCGCTGTTTGCCATCGAAAGCCAGCGCGCGGCGCGCGACTATCTCACCGGGCTTTCCGAACCCGGCGTGGCGAGCGTCATGAATGACGGCCGCGAGGTGATCGGGCGCGAGGCGCAGGGGCGCTTCATCCCGCTGTTCATGACCATCGGCCGGCTGCCCAATGACAGCGGCTTCTGCGCTGTCGTGCGCGACATCACGCAGTGGAAGCGAGCCGAGGAAGATCTCACCCAGGCGCGCGCGGTGGCCGAACGGGCGTCCTCGCAGAAGACCGATTTCCTTGCCCGCATCAGCCACGAGATCCGCACGCCGCTCAATGCCATCATCGGCTTTTCCGAATTGATGGTCGACGAGAAGTTCGGGCCGGTCGCCAATGACCGCTACCGCGACTATCTGCGCGATATCAATCGCTCGGGCAACCATGTGCTCGACCTGGTCAACGACCTGCTCGACATCTCGAAGATCGAGGCCGGCCAGCAGGAAATGGCCTATGAGGCGGTCTCGCTCAACGACACGCTGGCCGAGACCGTGGCTATGATGCAGCCGCAGGCCAACCGCGAACGCGTCATCATCCGCTCCAGCTTCGCCTCGCGGCTGCCGGAAGTGGTGGCCGACCTGCGCTCCGTGCGCCAGATCGCGCTCAACATCCTGTCCAACGCCATTCGCTACACCCAGGCCGGCGGCCAGGTGATCGTCTCGACCGCCTACGAGACTTCAGGCGACGTCGTCATGCGGGTGCGCGACACCGGAATTGGCATGAGCCAGGCCGAGATCGAACAGGCGCTGAAGCCGTTCAAGCAGATCAACGCGCTGAAGCGCGGCCGCGGTGACGGCACCGGCCTTGGCCTGCCGCTGACCAAGGCGATGGTGGAAGCAAACCGCGCCCGCTTCACCATCAATTCGACGCCTGGCGAAGGCACACTGGTCGAGGTCGCGTTTCCTTCGACCCGGGTGCTGGCGGAATAGCGAGTCCAAAAGAAAAGGCGCCCTGGAGGACGCCTTAAGAGATGGGATTGCTGTCACAACGGGGGCTTGAGCGAATTCAGATCCTCCGGGGGCTGAGGAACGGGATTTCTCCCTCAAGTTACATGCGACTATCGGGGCCGGGCCTTAACAAGTCCTTACCGGCTCGCTGAAAAATTTACGAATGTGTACCACTCGTGAAATCTAGGTAAATTCCCGCGACATGGTTCGTTAACCATGCTGATCGGCATCACTCGGCAAGCTGCGGCAGGTTCCTGAACAGCTCCAGCGCTTCCGGGTTGGCGAGCGCTTCCTTGTTCTTGATGGCGCGGCCATGCACGACGTCGCGCACGGCGAGTTCGGTGATCTTGCCTGACTTGGTGCGCGGAATATCCGTGACCGCGACGATCCTGGCCGGGACATGGCGGGGGCTCGCGCCGCTGCGTATCTTGGCACGAATGCGTTTTTCCAGATCCTCGTCCAATTGGACGCCCGCGGCCAGCCGCACGAACAGCACGACACGCACGTCATTGTCGAAATCCTGGCCGATGCACAGCGCTTCCAGGATTTCCGGCATCTGTTCGACCTGATTGTAGATCTCCGCCGTGCCGATGCGCACCCCGCCCGGGTTGAGCGTGGCATCCGAGCGGCCATGGATGATCATGCCGCCGTGCACCGTCCACTCAGCGAAATCGCCATGGCACCAGACATTGTCGAAGCGTTCGAAATAGGCCGCCTGGTATTTCTTGCCGTCGGGGTCGTTCCAGAAGCCGATCGGCATCGACGGAAAGGCCTTGGTGCAGACCAGTTCGCCCTTTTCCTGCCGGATCGGCCTGCCGTCGTCGTCCCAGACATCGACGGCCAGGCCGAGGCCCGGTCCCTGTATCTCGCCGGTCCACACCGGCTGGGTGGGCACGCCGAGCACGAAGCAGGAGACGATGTCGGTGCCGCCGGAAACCGAGGCGAGATGCACGTCCTGCTTGATGCCTTCGTAGACGAAGCGGAAATCCTCGGGCGACAGCGGCGAACCGGTGGAGGAGATCGCCCGCACGGTCGACAAATCATGGCTGCGGATCGGCCTAAGGCCGGCCTTGCGCACGGAATCGATGAACTTGGCCGAGGTGCCGAAGAAGGTCATCTTCTCGGCATCGGCGAAGTCGAACAGCGCATTGCCGTCGGGGTAGAAGGGCGAACCGTCATAGAGCAGCAGCGTCGCCCCGCAAGCCAGGCCCGACACCAGCCAGTTCCACATCATCCAGCCGCAGGTGGTGAAGTAGAAGAAGCGGTCGCCGTCGACGAGGCCGGCATGCAGCCGGTGTTCCTTGACATGCTGGATCAGCGTCCCGCCGGCCGAGTGGACAATGCATTTGGGGATGCCGGTGGTTCCTGATGAAAACAGGATGTAGAGCGGATGCGAAAACGGCAGGGGCTCGAAGCTGACTGGTTTGGCGGCGAAGGGCGACAGCGCCTCTTCCATCGCCACCGCCTTGTCGATGGTTGCCGCCACATCGGCCGAAGTACCGAGATAATCGACAAGCAGCACCTTGCGGACACTGCCGAGCTTGGCGGCAACCGCGGCGACCTTGTCGGCGACCTCGATCGCCTTGCCATTGTACCAATAACCGTCGGGCGCGATGAAGATGACAGGCTCGATCTGGCCGAACCGGTCGAGCACGCCCTGTTCGCCGAAATCGGGAGAGCAGGATGACCACACCGCGCCGATGGAGGCGGCGGCCAGCATGGCGGCGACGGTCTCGGGCATGTTGGGCATCATCGCCGCGATGCGGTCGCCCTTCTTGACCTTGAGCGACAGGAAAAGCTGCTGCAGGCGCGAGACCAGGCCATGCAGTTGGTTCCAGGACAGCCGCCGCTCGACCTTGTCCTCGCCGCGAAAGACGATCGCCTCGCCCACGCCGGTCTTCTTCAACAGGTTCTCGGCGAAATTCAGCGTCGCGTCGGGAAAGAAGCAGGCACCGGGCATCTTGTCGCCGTCGGCCAGCAGGCGCCCGCCCTTTTCGCCGACAATGCCGGAAAAGTCCCAGACTAGGCTCCAAAAGGTCTCGCGATCCTCGACCGACCAGCGGTGAAGGTCGGCATAGGAGGCGAATGTGGCGCCGGCTTTCGCCTCCGCGACCTTCTGGAAAGCTGTCAATGGCGAAGCGTCGATCCGGTCTTGCGTCGGGGTCCAGAGCGGTACTTCGGCAGCCATGATCGGTCCTCCCACGGTCGTCATCGCTTATGCATATTGCAGCGCAGCAGAGCAAGATTTTGTTGGGCCGAAGCGCTCAGGTGTGCGCAAATGCCATCGCCGGGCCATAAAGACTTGAAATGCCTCAGCCCTAAGTCGTAGTGACGGCTGGGTTTTACGTCAGGCGACTAATCGGAACGGAAGCATATAGGGCGAGATGCCATCATCCTTGATCCGCCGCGGAGTATGGGCGATCGGCGCTGCCGTGATCGTCATCGCTCTGGTGGTCGCAGCCCTGCCGCTGATCGCCTCGACGCGCATCGTGCGCGATCGCATCGCTTGGGAAATGAGCGCCTGGAGCGGCTTCCGGGTCGCCATCGAAGGCTCGCCGCGCATCGAGGTCTGGCCGAAATTCCGGGCGATCCTGACCGACGTCACGCTTTCGAAATGGACGGACACCGACGCGCCGCCGGTCGTGGAAGCCGAACGCGTCGAAATCGACCTATCGGCCATGGCGGCGTTGCAGGGCGATGTGGCGTTTTCCACGGCGCGGCTGGTGCGGCCGACGATCCGGGTCCAGCGCACGGCGGACGGCCTGTTCCTGCCCACCGCGCCGACCGGTGGGCGTATCGCGCGCTCCATCGACACGGCACGCGGCGTGGTCAGTGCCGATCCAGCCAAGCCCGACCTCGACAAGCTGCCGACAGATGCCTTCGGCACGGTTGAATTCAGGGACGGCCGCATGGTGGCTTCCGTCAACGGTAAAGACGTGGAGATCCTGAGCAGCCTCAGCGGTCAGGCGACCTGGGCGGCGATGAACAGCAATGCGACGCTGTCGGCAACCGGAATCTGGCGCGGCGAAAGCGTCGCCCTCGACGCTGCCTCACAGAAGCCGCTGGTGCTGTTTGCCGGCGGTGTGGCGCCGCTCACCCTGTCTTTCAAGGCAGCACCCGCCACCTTCTCCTTCGACGGCACAGCCAGCATGTCCGACAACGCCTATTTCGATGGCCAGGTGAAGTTCGCGGCACCCTCATTGCGCCGTGTGCTGGAATGGTCGCAGGCCGGTATCGCGCCAAGTGCCGCGATCGGCTCGGTCAGCATTTCAAGCAAGGTCACGGCGTCGGCCGGACGCGTCAAGTTCGAGAACACCGCGCTGACGCTGGACAACAATCCGGGCATGGGCGCGCTCGACCTGTCGTTTGGCGACGCCCAACCCGTGATCTCGGGCACGCTCGCCTTCGACACGCTCGACCTCAGATCGTTTCTGTCCGCCTTCACCCCGCTGGGACCGGCGAGCGGGGCCGGCCCAGGTGACGTTGAGGCAAGTTTCGCCGACCGGGCCAATCTCGATCTGAGGCTATCAGCGGCGCATGCCACGGCCGGAACGATCCAGCTTGCCGATGTCGCCGCAACCGCCCAGGTCAAGGACGGTCTTTCCGTCTTCGATATCTCCGACGCCTCGGCCTTTGGCGGCAATATCCAGACCAGCCTCCGATTCGACCGCAAGCCCGAGGGCACACAGGTCGAGATCCGGCTGCTTGCGTCCGATGTCGATGGCGGCGCGTTCGGCACGGCGGCGGGCATGACCCGACTGGTGCCGGTCGGCACGGGCACCGTTTCGGTCATCCTCAAGGGACCGGGCAGGACCTGGGATTCGATCTTTGAAAACGCCGACGGTTCGGTCTCGGCGACCTTCGGCCCCGGCGCGCTCAGCAAATTCAACCTGCCGGCCTTTCTCAAGCATACCGAGCAGGGCGGCTTCTTCGCGCTCGACGACGTCTCGGACGGCACGCTGCCGATCGACGGCGCCGAAGTGAAGGCGACCATTTCGCGAGGCGTGGCGAGGCTGGACAAGGCCGAGGCCAATTCGGCGAAATACAAGATCTGGCTTTCCGGCATCGCCTCCTATGCGGGGCGCGGACTGGCACTGTCCGGCGGCGTCATCCAGCCGGACCAGACGGCGGCGCAGAAGACCGGCCAGCAAGGCCCCAACCAGTCGTCCTTCTTCGTCGGCGGAACCTGGAGCACGCCGTTCATTTCGCCGATAAGCCGCGGCGTTTCGGGCGAATAGAAGCGCGCTTACGTTTCGCTGAACATCAAACCGGCTTCACCCTCGGGTCAGGCCCGAGGGCATGCTTTTTCGGGGTCATGCCTCCTTTCAGTTGAGCATGATCCTGCCCGAAAACCGGCTTCCACTTTTCGGGATCATGCCTCCTTTCAGTTGAGCATGATCCTGCCCGAAAACCGGCTTCCACTTTTCGGGATCATGCTCAGCCGCGTTGCGCCGCCTGTTCGTCGAGTTGGCGCTGCACCTCACGACGCTTGTTGGCGATCGAAGCGATGATGACGCCGACCGCGACGACGGCGATCAGGATGGTGCAGGCGGCATTGATCTCCGGCGTCACGCCGAGACGGACTTGGCTGTAGATCTTCATCGGCAGCGTTGTGGCGCCCGGTCCCGAGGTGAAGCTGGCGATGACCAGATCGTCGAGCGACAGTGTGAAGGCCAGCATCCAGCCGGATACGATCGCTGGCAGGATCACCGGCAGCGTGATCTGGAAGAAGGTCTTGGCCGGCGTTGCGCCAAGATCCATCGCCGCCTCCTCCAACGACCGGTCGAAGGAAACCAGGCGCGATTGCACGACGACCGCCACGAAGCACATCGTCAGCGTGATGTGGGCGAGCGTCACCGTGAAGAAACCGCGGTCGAGACCGACGGCAACGAAGAGCAGCAGCAGCGACAGGCCGGTGATGACTTCCGGCATGACGAGCGGTGCGAAGACCATGCCGGAAAACAGCACCCTGCCCCTGAACCGCGTGTAGCGCGTCAGGGTGAGCGCCGCCAGCGTGCCGAGCACGGTCGCCACGGTGGCCGAAATGACGCCGACACGCGCCGTCACCCAGGTGGCGTCCATCAGGCCCTGATTGTGGAACAGCGAGACATACCATTTGGTCGAAAAGCCGCCCCAGACGGTGACGAGCTTGGATTCGTTGAAGGAGAAGACGATGAGCAGCACGATCGGCAGGTACAGGAAGGCAAAGCCCAGCACGATCGAGGTGACGTTGAAGCGGCTCCAGGTGGTGTTCATTTGCCCTGCTCCTGGGCACGCGCCTGTGCCTGCTGGAAAAGCATGATCGGCACGGTGAGCAGCAGAAGCAGGATGACGGCAACAGCCGACGAGACCGGCCAATCGCGGTTGGCGAAGAACTCGTTCCACAGCGTCTTGCCGATCATCAGCGTCTGCGATCCGCCGAGCAGGTCGGGAATGACGAACTCGCCGACGGCCGGGATGAACACCAGCAGGCAGCCGGCTATGACGCCCGGCAGCGACAGCGGGAAGGTGATCTTCCAGAAAGCCGCGGTCGGCGGGCAGCCCAGATCCTTGGCCGCCTCGATCAGCGAGTAATCCATCTTTTCCAGCGACGAATAAAGCGGCAGCACCATGAAGGGCAGGTAGGAATAGACGATGCCGATGAAGATCGCCGTATAGGTGTTGAGGATGACCAGCGGCTGGCTGATGATGTGCAGCGACAAGAGCAGCTGGTTGAGCAGGCCCTCGGGCTTCAGAATGCCGATCCAGGCATAGACCCGGATCAGGAACGACGTCCAGAACGGCAGGATGACCAGCATCAGCAAGGTTGGGCGGATCGTGGCCGGCGCGCGCGCCATTCCATAGGCTATCGGGTAGCCCACCAGCAGCGTCAGCACGGTCGAAATGGCGGCGATGATCAGGCTGGTGATGTAGGCCTTGAAATAGAGGGCGTCCTGCGTCAGCCAGACATAGTTGTCGAAGTTGAGGTCGCGGAACCCGGCGAAGAAGCCGGAGACGCCGTCGCTGAAGTCAAGCACCGGCGTGTAGGGCGGCATGGCGATCGCCGTCTGCGACAATGAAATCTTGAAGACGATGACGAAAGGGATGAGGAAGAAGAACAGCAGCCAGAGGTAGGGGACGATGATGACGAGCCGGTTGATGAAACCGGCACCCAGCCGCGTCAGGAACGGCTTGGCGGCGGCCGGTGGCGCGGCGGCATCGGTGACGGCGATGTTGGACATATCAGCCCCCTACCGCGCCAGCACGACGCCGGCATCGGACCGGAAGGATACCCAGGCGCGGTCGTTCCAGGTCAGCGGATCCTCGGTCACGCGCGCCGCGTTCAAGGCGCTTGCCCGCACCATCTGCCCATCGTCGAGCCTGATGTGGTAGACGGTCATGTCGCCGAGATAGGCAACGTCATAGACCTCGCCTTCCAGCGCGTTGACCGCATCGGCTGGCTTCTTCGACGAGACCTTGATCTTCTCCGGCCTGATGGCGAAGACGATATCGGCATTGGCTGCGGCCGCGGCACCGCCATTCTCGACGACGATCTGGGCACCGCTCGGTCCGGTGATGCGGGTGGTGTTGGCCGACCGCTCGGCGACCTTGCCCTCGAACATGTTCACATTGCCGACGAAATGGGCGACGAAGCGGGAGGCAGGGGCTTCGTAGACTTCCGCCGGCGTCGCCACCTGCATGACCTCGCCCTTGTCCATGATGGCGATGCGATCGGCCATGGTCATCGCTTCTTCCTGGTCGTGGGTGACGACCACGAAGGTGAGACCGAGCTCCTGCTGCAAATCCATCAGTTCGAACTGGGTTTCCTCGCGCAGCTTCTTGTCGAGCGCGCCGAGCGGCTCGTCGAGCAGCAGCACTTTCGGCCGCTTGGCGACCGAGCGGGCGAGCGCGACGCGTTGGCGCTGGCCACCGGAGAGCTGGTGCGGCTTGCGCTTGGCGAACTGCTCGAGCTTGACCAGCTTCAGCATCTCGGCGACGCGCTTTTCGATATCGGGCTTGGGCATGCCTTCCTGCTTGAGGCCGAAGGCGATGTTGTTCTCCACCGTCATATGCGGGAACAGCGCATAAGACTGGAACATCATGTTGACCGGCCGGCGATAGGGCGGGATGCCGCGCAGATCCTGGCCGTCGAGCAGGATGCGGCCGGCCGTCGGTTCCTCGAAACCGGCAAGCATCCGCAGCAGCGTCGACTTTCCGCAACCCGAAGCGCCGAGCAGGGCGAAGAACTCGCGCTCGAAAATGGTCAGCGACAGATTGTTGACGGCGATGAAGTCACCGAACTTCTTGGTGACGTTGTCGAACTGGATGTATGGCTTGGCGTTCGGGTCGTTCCATGGCGCGAAATCCCTGCGGATGCTGCCAAGCGATTTCATATTCCCACTCCGTTCTGCTTCTTGCTTCGTGCCCCAAAAAAACGCGACCCCGGCAGTTGTCCGCCGGGGTCGCTTCAGATGATTATTGGCCGGTGACGATCTTGGTCCAGGTGCGCGTGATGACGCGCTGGGCCTTGGGATCGTACGGCTGGACCGTATAGAGCTTCTGCACGGTCGCTTCGTCCGGATAGATTGACGGATCTTCCAGGATCGCCTTGTCGACGAACTGCTGCGAAGCCTTGTTGCCGTTGGCGTAGAGCACGAAGTTTGAAGACTTGGCGATGACTTCCGGCTTCATCATGTAGTTGATGAATTCATGCGCCTCGGCGACATGCGGCGCATCAGCGGGGATTGCCATCTGGTCGAACCATATCTGGGCGCCTTCCTTCGGCACGGAATAGCCGATCTCGACACCCTGCTTGGCCTCCTGGGCGCGGTTGCGGGCCTGGAAGACGTCCCCTGAGAAGCCGATAGCCAGGCAGATGTCGCCGTTGGCCAAGGCGTTGATATATTCGGACGAGTGGAATTTCCTGATGAAGGGCCGGACCTTCATCAGGGCTTCCTCGGCCTTGGCAATGTCGTCGGGCGAGGTGCTGTTGGGGTCGAGGCCGACATATTTCAGCGCCGCCGGAATGATGTCGGCCGGCGAATCCAGCACATAGACGCCGCAATCCTTCAGCTTGGCGAGACTTTCGGGATTGAAGAACACATCCCAGCTGTCGATCTTGTCGGTGCCGAGCGCGGCCTGCACCTTCTTGACGTTATAGCCGATGCCGACGGTCCCCCACATGTAGTTGACCGAATATTCGTTGCCGGGATCGTACTTGGCGGTGCGCTCCGAAATGACGTCCCACATGTTGGAGATGTTCGGCAGCTTGGACTTGTCGAGCTTCTGGAAGACGCTGGCCTGGATCTGGCGGGCAAGGAAATTGCCGCTGGGCACCACGACGTCGTAGCCGCTACCGCCGGCCAGCAGCTTGGTTTCAAGGATCTCATTGGAATCGAATGTGTCGTAGACGACCTTGATGCCGGTCTGCTTGGTGAAGTCCTCGATGACGGAGCTGTCGATATAATCCGACCAGTTGAAGACGTTGACGACACGGTCCTCGGCATGGCCCCCGACTGTGAAAAGCGTCAGAAATACCGAGGTCGCCGAAAGCCAGAGCGCTTTGCGGATCATGCTATTCTCCTTTGGTGAGTGTTCCTTCGCCGGCTCTTCGCGAACCCGCGCGGCCGGGCATTTGTTTCAGACTATTGAGCTTTCCAGGGGACAACAAGCGCCGATTGGCGCGCCGGCCGCGGCCGAGCAATCGCCCGAGGCTGGAAGGAATCGCGGTGCCGTCAGAAGCTTTCGCCGCCGCGCGGACAGAAATACAGAAATATGGAGCGGTCTCGATCGGGCCGCCGGGGAGACTTGGCAAGATACGCCTGTCTTGTTGTTGCCGTGGACCCAGCCTGCCCGGGCGGCAGCAACATTGTCAATGGCAAAGCTTCAGCGGCCCGCATCAATTCGGCGACGGCACGCCGGTGACCCCTGCCCGACGCGGCCGTGCCTGGCGCTTGAACTCGAGCCCGATATGGACGAGCAGCGCGGTGACCACCACGGCGCCGCCGATGATGGTGCGCCCGGACGGCACCTCGGAATGGATGAGCCAGACCCATATCGGCCCAAGGATCGGCTCGAAGGTGCCGAGCAGTGCCGCGATGGCCGCCGGGATCAATCGCGCACCGGTGGCGAAGAAGGCAAGACCAATGCCGAGATTGACCACGCCGAAGGCGAAGAGAAAGCCCATGTCGACGGCTGACACCGCGAAGGTAGACGTCTGCGAGGCGGCAAAGCCCGCGGCCAGAACCGTGCCGAGACAGGTCGCCGGCGTCATGCGCACGCTGGCGAACCGCCTTGTGATGACGGTGGCAACCGAGAACATCAAAGCGATCAGCAGCGCCAGCCCGTCACCTATGGGCGAGACGGCACCATCAAGCGATTCAGACACCATGATGGCAACGCCGGCAATGACGGCGGCAATCGCCACCCAGGTCACGGCACTGACACTTTCGCGGAACAAGGCCCAGGCCAACAGCGCCGCCAGAAGCGGCACGCCGGCTTGCATCAAGAGGATGTTGGCGACGGTGGTGTAGGCGAGCGCCACGACGAAGGCGGTCGATGCGATGGCGAAACAGAACCCGACGGCAAGGCCAGGCAGTCCCATGTCGCGAAACGATTTCAGCATGCCGCGCCAGCCGTCACGCCAGGTCATGAACAAAAGCAGGAACGCGGCGGCCCAGACGGAGCGCCAGAAGATAACCGTCCAGCTGTCGCCGACAGTGATGAAGCGGGCGATGGTGCCGCCGAAACTCCACATCAGCGCCGACAGGAAGACCAGAAGCATGCCGACACGTTCCTCGCGCGGCGAGGAAGTCGATGCAACAAGGCCCGGCGATGATGCTGCGTCTGTCATGGGCGCGACTGTCGAGCTTTTGTGGACGGTACGATGCGCAAGGGACGACAAAAAACTGCTCTGTTCGCGTAACGCAAAGAATTACGCCGCGGGTGATCCAGCGCGGCGTTCCGTTTGGCGCACTGGCGACGGCATGTCGTCGCGTCTGCGGTGTTGGTGCCCGAACAAGGCCTCAGGAAGTGGTCTTGTTGCCTCGAATGAAACGCCAAAGCCCTGCCAGTGGGATCAACAAGATCAAGCCGAATTTCTTCAGCGCAATGAGCCCTGCCTTCGCCGCCAACTTTCCTGCAATGAAGCCGCCAATGCCGACCGCAGCAACTGTGTGGCTTGTTGCGCTAGACAGAGAAAGGAACCGTTTTGTCTGACCGGCAAGCCGCCACAACTTCATTGGAAGTCGAAGGCGCTCAGGCCCGTCACCATCTCGTCGAGGCCAAGCGGACGCGTCACCGGCGGTTCGGCGCGTGCCAGACAGCCGACGCGCTCGCAAAGCCGGCAGGCGGGTCCGACCGGCGTCGCCGCGACGGCGCCTTGTCCAGCCCTTGCGCCGACCGCGGCGCCGGGCAGTGCCGCGCCATAGACGATGTCGTCGCGAAAGCCGATGTCGCAACCGAGCAGCAGCGCCGTGCGGCGCGGGCGCTCCGCGAACGCGCCCTGCGGCCCCTCAAGCGTGCGGGCGATGCACAGGAACTCGGCGCCGTCAGGCATTTCCACCGCTTCGACGAAAACCTGGCCCGGCTGGGTGAAGGCGGCATGGACGGGCAGCTTAGGGCAACCGCCGCCGAAGCGGCTGTGCGGAAAGCCCTGGCTGCCGGCCCTGCGAAAGCGGTTTCCCGCATTGTCGACCTCCAGCATGAAGAACGGCACGCCGAGTGCGCCCTGCCGCTGCAGCATGGTCAGCCGGTTCGCCGCCTGCTCGAAGGAGACGCCGAAGCGCGAGCGCAGGACGTCGATGTCGTAGCGGGCGCGGACGGCGGCGGCATGAAAGGCCTGGTAGGGCATCATCAACGCATGCGCGACATAGCGGCCGAGCTCGAAACGGGCGAGGCGGCGGGCCTCGTCCGTGGTCAGCTTGAGCGCCTGGATCTCACCGGCGACCGCGACCGTCATGCGGATCAGGCAGGCCTCCATCGCCACCTCGCGCAGTTGGTCGAACGGTGACAGGCGCTCGGACAGGAACAGGCGCTGCGAATGGCGGTCATAGCGGCGGCGCCAGTTCGGCATGGTGGCGACCGGCAGCACCTTGACCACGATGCCGTATTCGCGCTTCAACCATGCCTTCAACGCACCGAACAGATCGTCACCGGGATCGAGCACCGCGGTGAACGCCTCGGCCTCTTCCTCAAGTGCCGTGAAATGGTTTGGCCGCCGCTCGAAGGTCTCATGCACCTCGTCGATCGGCAGGCGAGCGCCGGACAGCGCGGTCGCCCGCCCCTCGCGCGCCAGGAGTTCGTTGAGGTCTGACAGCCGATCGGCCTGCTCGCGATAGGCGCGAAACAGCTTTATCACCGCCGCGGACGCATTGGGCGCCGCCTCGGCAAGTTCGATCAACTCCTGGTCTCCCGGCAATTCGCCGACCAGCAGCGGATCGGTGAACACCTCCTTCAAGGCCGCGACAGATCCCCTCGCCTCGCCCTGCAGCTCATGCGGGTCGACCTTGTAGACGGATGCCAGCTTGAGGATCAGCTGCACCGTCAGCGGCCGCTGGTTGCGCTCGATCAGGTTGAGGTAGGACGGCGAAATGCCGAGCCCCTCGGCCATCGCCGTCTGGGTCAGGCCCTTGGCGTTGCGGATGCGGCGGATGCGCGGCCCGGCGAAAATCTTCTGCTCAGCCATCGACTGCCCTTGACAGGAATTTACACGACGTTCGCGGCAATCCCATTGCCGGTGATTTTTTACAATTATGACAGATTTACAGTACCCCTCTGTCAAACACAACACAGGTTTTCCCTAATTCTCGGCGACATAGCCTGATTTTTCTGGCTGATTTCGCGCCGCAATGTAAATTCAGTCACATCCCGATGCGCCAGAAGATTGGCGCACGGACAAAGGCCAGCAATCCTTCGGAGTGACCCATGACTGATTTTTACAATCTCGTCCCCTCGGCGCCGGAAGGTCGCTTCGACGGTATCGAACGTCCCTATTCGCCGGAGGACGTAAAGCGGCTGCGCGGCTCGGTGCAGATCCGCCAGAGTCTCGCCGAAATGGGTGCCAACCGGCTGTGGAAACTCATCCACGAGGAGGATTTCGTCAACGCGCTCGGCGCCATGTCCGGCAACCAGGCGATGCAGCAGGTGCGCGCCGGACTGAAGGCGATCTATTTGTCGGGCTGGCAGGTCGCCGCCGACGCCAACACCGCCTCGGCGATGTATCCCGACCAGTCGCTCTATCCGGCCAATGCCGCGCCGGAGCTGGTCAAGCGCATCAACCGGACGCTGCAGCGTGCCGACCAGATCGAGACCTCCGAGGGCAACGGGCTTTCGGTCGAGACCTGGTTCGCGCCTGTTGTCGCCGACGCCGAAGCCGGCTTCGGCGGGCCGCTCAACGCTTTCGAGATCATGAAGGCGTTCATCGAGGCGGGCGCCGCCGGCGTCCATTACGAGGACCAGCTGGCGTCGGAAAAGAAGTGCGGCCATCTCGGCGGCAAGGTGCTGATCCCGACCGCCGCGCATATCCGCAACCTCAACGCCGCGCGCCTGGCCGCGGATGTGATGGGCACGCCGACGCTGGTCGTGGCACGCACCGACGCCGAAGCCGCGAAGCTTCTGACATCCGACATCGATGAGCGCGACCAGCCCTTCGTCGACTACGATGCCGGGCGCACGGTGGAAGGCTTCTACCAGGTCAGGAACGGGATCGAGCCCTGCATCGCGCGGGCCGTCGCCTATGCGCCTCACGCGGACCTGATCTGGTGCGAGACCTCGAAGCCGGACCTCGCACAGGCCAAGAAATTCGCCGAGGGCGTGCGCAAGCACCATCCGGGCAAGCTGCTCGCCTACAATTGCTCGCCCTCGTTCAACTGGAAGAAGAATCTCGACGACGCGACGATCGCCAAATTCCAGAGGGAACTCGGAGCCATGGGCTACAAGTTCCAATTCATCACGCTCGCCGGCTTCCACCAGCTCAACTACGGCATGTTCGAACTGGCGCGTGGCTACAAGGAACGGCAGATGGCGGCCTATTCCGAGTTGCAGGAAGCCGAATTCGCGGCGGAAGCCAATGGCTATACCGCGACCAAGCATCAGCGCGAGGTCGGCACCGGCTATTTCGACGCCGTGTCGATGGCAATCACCGGCGGCAAATCGTCGACCACCGCCATGCATGAATCGACCGAGCACGCACAGTTCAGGCCGGCCGCCGAGTAGCGGATCAGAAACACCGGGGAAACGCCCAACAGGGCTTCAAACACAGGAGAAGACCAATGGCATCAATAAGCCGCGTCAAGGAACGGGCAGAAGAACAATCGACCACGATGAGCGTCGACCAGCAGGCAACGATCCGCATGCTGGCCAACGATCTGCACAGGCTCAACCAGTCGGTGATGAAGGCAGTCGAGGCCGGCGTCTCGGTGGAGCTGGTGCGCTCGGCGAGGCACCATGGCGGCGACGGCAACTGGGGCGACCTGCTGATCCCGGTGATCGTCACACAGCAGAGCCATGGCTAACCGGAAATCGTTGCAACCGGCCCTTCACCTGCGCAGTGTATGCGCAGGTGAATTATATTTTTATGCAACCGATCCGTGGACAGGGCAGTACAGTACTGTTGCTTGACTCCACTATCGCAGGAGGCGTTTTCGGAAGCCTTTTATTTCAACTTGACATGGGGTGCGATCTCACGCCAATTGTCGGCCAGATTCAACTCTGCATTGAAATGGGGGCGAGCTTCTTGGCCGACTTGGGTGCCCAGTGAGTAACGAGGGCGAGATCGCAAAATATCCGAATCTGGTGACCCAGGATTCAAGCACCGAGACGACACGCGGTCCCTCGCAAGTGCTTGTTGTCGGGAAATCACCGATCAATCGTGTGGTGGTGTCGAAGATCGTCGAGCGATCCGGGCTCAAGCCAATCTCGGAATCGCCCGACATGGCGGCGAAGACCTTGCGAACACTGGTGCCTGGGGTGATCGTGCTGGATGGCGGCGCGGACAACAAGGACTGCGACACCCTAATGTCGGGCATCGAGACGTTGCGACGGGTTTCGGGAAAATCGTTTCCTCCCGTGATCCTGCTTTCAACCAAGACCGGTACGCCGGAGAGTCTGGGCCTGTCGAACGTGATTGACGTCGTGGTCGCCAAGCCGATCACGCCCGAACGACTGCAACCGGTGATCGATCGCCTGATAAGCCGCTAAGGGCGTCACCTGACGTGCTTCAGGTCGTTGTTCCATGCATGTCGTTCGCCCAAAACCGAGGTCACTTTTGGGCGACGTGCAAAGCGCGATCAACTCCCTCTGGTGATGGTTTGGACCAGTTCAGGCAATTGCCCGAGGTCCGATATCTGGCGAAACCGCGGCTCGGCGAGCGGCGCCTCGACATGCTCGAGCACCCAGGTGAGTTCGTGCGGCACATGAACGCCCCAGCCGCCGGCCTCGATGGCCGGCACCACGTCCGACTTCAGCGAATTGCCGACCATCATGCTCTTTGCCGGACCGTCACCGTGGCGGTTGAAAAGGCGGGAGTAGGTCGCGGCATTCTTGTCGCTGACGATCTCGACCGCGTCGAACAGGTCGCCGAGGCCGGACCCGGCCAGCTTGCGCTCTTGGTCGAAGAGGTCGCCCTTGGTGATCAGCACGAGGCGGTAGGCGCCGGCAAGCTTCTCCACCGTCTCGCGCACATGCGGCAAGACCTCGATCGGGTGGCTCAGCATCTCGCGGCCAGCCTCGAGGATCTGCGCTATGACCGAAGCCGGCACACGCCCGTCGGTGACCTCGATCGCCGTTTCGATCATCGACAGGGTGAACCCCTTGATGCCGAAGCCGTAGACGGCAAGGTTGCGCCGCTCGGCCTCGAGCAATCGCGCCGAAATCTGGTTCTCCCCGCCATGATCGGCAAGCATGGCGGCGAAACGCTTCTCCGTCATGCGGAAGAACTGTTCGTTCTGCCAAAGCGTGTCGTCGGCGTCGAAGCCAATGGTCGTCAGTTCGCTATTGTTTCGCATCGATGCCTTCCAGGTCGGGAGCCGTACGAACCTAAGCCGGCCGACGTGATTTTCAACCGGAACGAGGAATGCCGGCAGCACCTCCCCTTCCCTTAAACAGCGGGGCACGGCTATACTCCGAAATCCGCAACCCAATCTGGTGAATGATGCCGCCTGCAAAAAAGGAAGTCCGTCCGTCGAGCCGCGGAGGACGAGCGCGTACGCCTGCCTTCGTGAAAAACCTGCGTGGTGTGAAGAACTGGAAGGAAGTCAGCGAGTGGCTGGAATGGCGCGGCATCGAGGACATCGAATGCATCACGCCTGATCAGGCGGGCGTGGCCCGCGGCAAGATGATGCCGTCGAAGAAATTCACCTCCAACACCTCGCTGGCGCTGCCTTCGGCCGTTTTCATGACGACGATTTCCGGCGGCTATCCCGAAGACGGCAACGGCTTCCACTATCCCGAGGACGACGGCGACCTCAAGCTGATGCCGGACCTATCGACGCTGACAGTGGTGCCCTGGGAAGAAGACCCGACGGCCGCTGTCATCTGCGACCTCGTCCACCAGGATGGCCGCTCGGTCGAATTCACGCCGCGCAATGTGCTGAAGCGCGTGCTTGCCGCCTATGACAAGCTTGGACTGAGGCCGGTGGTGGCGCCCGAGATCGAGTTCTACCTGGTGCGCAAGAATCCGGACCCTGACTATCCGCTCACCCCGCCCGTCGGTCGCTCGGGCCGTGCGATCGGCGGCGGCGCCGGCTATTCGATCGCCGGCGTCAACGAGTTCGACGAACTGATCGACGACATCTACCACTTCTCCGAAAGCCAGGGCCTGGAAATCGACACGCTCATCCATGAAGAGGGCGCCGGCCAGCTCGAGATCAATCTGCGCCATGGCGACCCGATCGAGCTCGCCGACCAGGTGTTCATGTTCAAGCGCACCATCCGTGAAGCCGCGCTCAAGCACGAGATCTACGCCACCTTCATGGCCAAGCCGATCCAGGGCCAGCCGGGTTCGGCCATGCATATCCACCAGTCGATCATCGACAAGAAGACCGGCAAGAACATTTTTTCGGCCGAGGACGGCTCGGAGACCGAGGCGTTCTTTCATTTCATCGGCGGCATGCAGAAACACGTGCCGAACGCGCTGGTGATGTTCGCGCCCTATGTCAATTCCTACCGGCGGCTGACGCAGGCGGCCTCGGCTCCGGTCAACAACAAATGGGGCTATGACAACCGCACCACGGCGTTCCGCGTGCCGCGTTCGGATCCGGCGGCGCGGCGTGTCGAAAACCGCATCCCGTCCTCCGATGCCAATCCCTACCTGGCGCTGGCGGCTTCGCTTGCCTGCGGGCTGATCGGCATCACCAGGAAGGTCAAGGCCGAGCCGCCGGTGTTGACGACCGCCAATGCGGACGAGATCGACCTGCCGCGCAGCCTGCTCGAAGCCGTCGACCTGTTCGAGGGCGACGAGGAACTCGGCGCGCTGCTGGGCAAATCCTTCGCCGCCACCTATGCGGCGATCAAGCGGGCGGAATTCGAGACCTTCATGGAAGTGATCAGCCCGTGGGAGCGGGAGTATCTTCTGCTCAACGTATGAGCGGCGACGCTTGAATGGTGAATAGTGAATGGTGAGTAGCTTCATACTGGATGGATGAGCGCAGACGGTTGCGGTCCCTCACAGCCATTCATTATTCACCATTCTTTGGCGTTCCCATGTCCTATCAATCTCCCATTTCTCCCGGCCGCTCCTGGTATGAGGACACGGCCGGGCCTCGGCCTGAGTATCCGGCGCTCGACGGCGACCGAAAATGCGATGTCGTCGTTGTCGGTGGCGGGTTCACCGGCCTGTCAGCGGCGGTTCACTTGGCGAAGGCTGGAGCAGACGTGGTGCTCATCGAATCGTATCGCTTCGGTGACGGCGCATCGGGCCGCAATGGTGGCCAGCTCGGCACCGGCCAGCGCGCCTGGGCAGAAGATCTGGAGGCCGAATGCGGCCTGTCCCGTGCCAAGGCACTGTTCGATCTCGCCGAGGAGGCGAAGGCGCATCTCATCGAATTCGCCGCCACCAATCAGATCGATATCGACTACATGCCGGGCCAGCTCTCGGTGGCGCACAAGCCGCGCTATGTCGACGACTACAAGGCGCATGCCGAGATCATGGCCAGTCGTTTCTCCTATCCGTACATCTCCTTCATGGATGCGAAGGAGACGGCGCAGCGACTCGGCTCGACCGCCTATTTCGGCGGCACGCGCGACACCGGCACCGGCCATATCCATCCGATGAAGCTGGTGATCGGCACGGCGCGGGTGGCTGCGCAGACCGGCGCGCAGCTGTTCGAAGGGACGCCATCGACCGGCATTGTTTCCGCTGGCGGCAAGGTCAGGGTTTCCACGCCAAGAGGTACCGTGACGGCGCAGAAATGCCTGATCGCGGTCAACGCCTATGGCGGCACGCTCGAACCGGTGAGTGCCGCGCACATCATGCCGATCGGCTCCTTCATCGGTGCGACCGTGCCTTTGGGGGCGGATTCGAAGGTGCTGCCCGGCGGCGAGTCCGTCGATGATTCGCGCTTCGTGGTGCGCTATTTCCGCAAATCGAGGGACGGCCGGTTGCTGTTCGGCGGACGCGAGGTCTATGGCGTCAACGACCCGAAGGACATCCACATCCACATTCGCCGCCAGATCGTAGAGCTCTATCCGGCGCTGAAAGATATCGAGATCACCCATGGCTGGGGCGGCTATGTCGGCATCACAGTGCCGAGGAAACCATTCGTGCGCGAAGTGATGCCCAATGTGATCTCGGCCGGCGGCTATTCCGGCCATGGTGTCATGCTGTCGAACTTCTTCGGCAAGCTCTACGCCGAGACCGTCGCCGGCAATCGCGACCGGCTGAAACTGATCGAGGATCTGAAAATTCCGCCATTTCCCGGCGGCCGCCGTTTCCGCACGCCGCTGCTTTTCCTGGCGCTCAACTGGTTCGCGCTGCGCGACCGGATCTAGGGGCATATTGGCCAAAAGTGCCCCCCGGTTAGGGAAACCATATAGGCCTGAAGTGAACCGCATGGATCCGTCTCGAAGCGACGCACCTCGTGCTCGGTCCAATCGCCATCACGATCTGATGTAATATTGTAATATTCATTGCCCGCGCGACACATTGCGGAAATGGCGGCAAAGGCGCAGAATCCTTTATAATGGCGTACTGATGCCACAATCGGGGGCGAAAGGTTCGCGCTTCTGGGCGACTATTCGGGGATTGCTGCGGGCTTGCCCGTGTTGATTTTTGGGACCGATGCCGATCAGATGCCGGACTTCCGGCAATGATTGAAAGAACATCGGCCCGCTTATGGAGGTGGCGAGAGTGAGAGAGCCCTTCAGTTTCGGTGCTCCGGAACGTCGGCGCTTTGCCATGCAGTTTGGATACGACATGCGGCCGTCCTTCTGGCAGGGAGTCCGTTCGAACTCGCATCTGGTGATTGCCGCGGTGGGCACCGCCGCGCTGCTCGGCGTGGCCGCGGTGGCGCTCTGGCTGGCATTGCCGACGAGCGAGCGGCAGGCAGCCGCCAGCCAGGAACAGAGCATTCCGGCCATTCCGGTGAAAACGACGAAGGTCGTCCCGGCCGGAACCACGGTGGCCGCGGCGACCGTGCCGCAGCCCGCCCGCAAGTCCGACCAGGTCTCGCCGACGATGGCGGCGGCGAAAGCAAACATACAAGCGCTGGCGGCCAATGATCCCCGCTGGACGGGAGCGCAGCCGAAGGCCGCTTCGGCGGCACCCGATCAGGCGGCTGCCCCCAGCCAAGCGGCCAATCAGGCTAAGCCGACGCCAGTCAAGCCGGCTGTCGCGGCGGCATTCGCGCCATCGGCGACCGATACCGATGCCGCCAGCGAACTTGCCAAGGTTGCCGCGCCCGCACCAGCGGCAAGCAGCAATCCGGATGGAGCCAAGACCGCCGCGATCCCCGAAGTGCAGCCACAGGCGCCCGAACAGCAGCCGACGGCGAGTGATGATGGCAGCAAGGCCAAGCCACGCAAGGTGGCGGCGGCCGGCAACGGGCGCATCCTGAGACCGGTGACCATGCGCAGCGGCCCGAAGAAGAACGCAGCCGCCATCGTCACTGTGCCGGCAAGAACCTCGGTGCAGGTGATGAACTGCAAGCAATGGTGTCAGATCGTCTACAACGGCAAGACAGGCTGGGTCTACAAGAGTTACATCAAGACCGGCGGCTGATATACCGGCGCATTTACGGCTGAGGCCGGACGTTGCCGGTACAAGTCAAACTCGAAGTCGCAGGTACTGTCGAACCGACCGGCGCCACAAGGACGATGCGTTTCAGATGCAGCGGCCGCCATCGACCTCCAGCGCCACGCCGGTGATGAAGGCGGCTTCATCCGATGCCAGCCAGAGTGCGGCATTGGCGATATCGAGTGGGGTCGAAAGCCGGCCGAGCGGGATCGAGGCGCGGAAAGTCTCGCGAATCCCGGGCGTGTCGGCGCCCATGAATTTCTCCAGCATGCCGGTTTCGCCGGCGACCGGGCAGAGGCAATTGACACGAATGTTCTTCGGCGCGAGTTCCACCGCCATCGATTTGGTGGCGGTGATCGCCCAACCTTTCGAGGCATTGTACCAGGTGAGGCCGGGCCGTGGCCTGAGGCCAGCGGTGGAGGCCGTGGTCAGGATGACGCCGCCACCTTGCCGCTCCATGATCGGCACCACGGCAAGAGCCGCGTGATAGATCGCCTTCATGTTGACAGCGGTGATCAGGTCGAAGGTTTCTTCGTCGACCTTCAGCATGTCGCCGTTGCGGTGGGTGTAACCGGCATTGTTGACCATGATGTCGATGCGGCCGAAGGCGCTTTTGGCGGCATAGATCATCTCGTCGAATTCGGAGCGCAACGAGACATCTGTCTGCGTCCAGATCGCCGCCTCGCCGATCTCGCCGGCGACGCGCTCCGCCCCCTTGGCGTTGAGGTCGGCGACAACGACCCTGGCGCCTTCCTGCGCGAAGCGCTTGGCCATGCCTTCGCCGAAGCCGGATGCCGCGCCGGTGATGATGGCGACCTTGTTTTCCAGACGCATGCTTTTCCCACTCATAGATGTCTTCCTGGAACCAATAAGGCGGCTGACCGGCGCGGCCCATGCCGCGACAGACAAGGCGCCATTTCCCCCTTAGCTTTCGTCACATTCACGTTCTATGCTGCAACTGCGAAAGCTTCCGGAGTCTTCGTTCACCGACAAGCCTCCGGCAAGCGCCAGTGTCAAGCGCACATGTGGACCCAATCAATATCCAGCGATTGGTCCTCGATGTGACACCATGGCACTGGAAAATTTAAATCGATTAGAATATATCAGCCGCGTACTCGCGACCGGCGTCAAAGCGGACAGACCATGACCAGCCAGATCATTCCCGTCGACCCTTTCGACTTCATCATTTTCGGCGGCACCGGCGACCTGTCGGAACGCAAGCTTCTGCCGTCGCTCTATTATCGCCAGCGCGACCATCAATTCTCCGAGCCGACACGCATCATCGGCACATCGCGCTCGAAAATGAGCGACGAGGAATTCCGCGCCTTCGCCAGCCAGGCGATCTCCGACCACGTCAAGCCGGCCGATATCGACGCCAAGGAGCTGAAGACCTTCCTGGCGCGGCTTTCCTACGTCTCCGCCGATGCCACAAGTGGCGCCGGCTTTGACAAGCTCAAGAAGGCGATCGGCGAGAGCGAGAGCATCCGCGCCTTCTATCTGGCCGTTGCGCCGGCGCTGTTCGGCGATATCTCGCACAAGCTCAAAGAGCACAAGCTGATCACGCCGAATTCGCGCATCGTGCTGGAGAAGCCGATCGGCCGCGATCTTGCCTCGGCGCGGGCGCTCAACGATCTGGTCGGCGACGACTTCCACGAAAGCCAGATCTTCCGCATCGACCATTATCTCGGCAAGGAGACGGTGCAGAACCTGATGGCGCTGCGCTTTGCCAACGCGCTCTACGAGCCGCTGTGGAACTCCGCCCATATCGACCACGTGCAGATCACCGTGGCCGAGACCGTCGGCCTGGAAGACCGCGTCACCTATTACGACAAGGCCGGCGCGCTGCGCGATATGGTGCAGAACCACATGCTGCAGTTGCTCTGCCTCGTCGCCATGGAGGCGCCGTCATCGATGGACGCCGACGCCGTGCGCGACGAGAAGCTCAAGGTGCTGCGGGCGCTGAAGCGCATCAACGGCAACGAGGCGCCGAAGCACACGGTGCGCGGCCAGTACCGCGCCGGTGCATCGGCCGGCGGGCCGGTGAAGGGCTATGTCGAGGAGCTCGGCAAGGACAGCAACACCGAAACCTTCGTCGCCATCAAAGCCGAGATCGGCACATGGCGCTGGGCTGGCGTTCCGTTCTACCTCAGGACCGGCAAGCGGCTGGCGACCCGGGTTTCGGAAATCGTCATCGAGTTCAAGCCGATCCCGCATTCGATCTTCGGCGACAGCGCCGGGCCGATCTTCGCCAACCAGCTGGTCATCCGCCTGCAGCCGGACGAAGGCGTCAAGCAGTTCATCATGATCAAGGATCCGGGCCCGGGCGGCATGCGGCTGCGCCAAATCTCGCTCGACATGAGCTTCGCGCAGTCCTTCGACGGCCGCGCGCCCGATGCCTATGAAAGGCTGATCATGGACGTGATCCGCGGCAACCAGACGCTGTTCATGCGCCGCGACGAGGTCGAGGCCGCGTGGAAATGGATCGACCCGATCCAGAATGCCTGGGAAGGCGCCAAGCAGGAAGCACAAGGCTATACGGCAGGCACATGGGGGCCGTCGGCCTCGATAGCGCTGATCGAACGTGACGGGCGGACATGGCACGAGAGCAATTGAACGGCGCCAGCTACAACTGGAACGCTTTCCCCGACCGGCCGCACCTGGCCGCGGCGCTGGCCGGCCGCGTCGCCGATCGGCTGACCAGGGCGATCGGCGAGCGCGGCACTGCAGTGCTGGCCGTCTCCGGCGGCACGACGCCGGCAAAATTCTTTGCCGCCCTTTCGGCGATGCCGATCGCCTGGGACAAGGTGATCGTGACGCTGGTCGACGAGCGTTTCGTACCGGCCTCCTCGCCGCGCTCCAATGCCGGGCTGGTGGCCGCCAATCTCTTGCAGAACGCCGCCAAGGCGGCGCGCTTCGTGCCGCTCTACCATGAGGCATCCGGCATCGAGGATGCAGCGGCATCCGACGATGCCGCACTGCGCTCCCTGCCCTGGCCGCTCGATGTCGTGGTGCTCGGCATGGGACCGGACGGCCACACCGCCTCGTTCTTTCCCGATGCCGACGATCTGGCCAAGCTGCTCGACCCAGCCTCGGACAGGATCATCCTGCCGGTTCACGCGGCCAGTGCGGGCGAGCCGCGGCTGACCCTGACGCTGGCGCGCATCATCGATGCCGGCTTCATCGCGCTGCACATAGAGGGCGAGGACAAGCGCACCGCCTTCGACGGCTCGCTCGCGCCCGGGCCGCGGAAGCCGATCCGAGCCGTGCTCGACGCCGCGCCCAGGCCCGTAGAGGTTTTCTGGGCGCCCTGATTTTGGATTTAGTGGTCCCGGCAATGGCGGGAGGATGTTTCCGGGACCTCGCCTGAAAGGACCGACCGCCATGACCGCAAGAAGCGACATCGAAGCCATCACCGAGCGCATCCGCCAACGTTCGAAGGCGGGCCGCGAACGCTATCTCGGCCGTATCGCCGAAGCGTCGAACCAGACCGCCAACCGGTCGGTGCTGTCCTGCGGCAACCTCGCCCACGGCTTTGCGGTGTGCAGCCCCTCGGAAAAGCTGGCGCTCGGCGCCGACAAGGTGCCCAATCTCGGCATCATCACCTCCTACAACGACATGCTGTCGGCGCATCAGCCCTTCGAGACCTTCCCTGCCCTGATCAAGGAGGCCGCGCGCGAGGCCGGCGGCATCGCCCAGGTGGCCGGCGGCGTGCCGGCGATGTGCGATGGCGTCACGCAGGGCCAGCCCGGCATGGAATTGTCGCTGTTTTCGCGCGACGTGATCGCCATGTCGGCGGCGGTCGGCCTGTCGCACAACATGTTCGACGCCGCTGTCTTTCTCGGCGTCTGCGACAAGATCGTACCGGGACTGGTGATCGCGGCGCTGACCTTCGGCCATCTGCCGGCGGTGTTCATCCCGGCCGGACCGATGACGACCGGGCTGCCCAACGACGAGAAGGCCAAGGTGCGCCAGCTCTATGCCGAGGGCAAGGCGGGACGCGCCGAACTGCTGGAAGCCGAATCCAAATCCTACCATGGGCCGGGCACGTGCACCTTCTACGGCACGGCGAATTCCAACCAGATGCTGATGGAGATCATGGGCCTGCACACGCCCGGCGCCTCCTTCGTCAATCCCGGTACGCCGTTGCGTGATGCGCTGACCCGCGAGGCGACGAAGCGGGCACTGGCCATCACCGCGCTCGGCAATGCCTATACGCCGGTCGGGCGGATGATCGACGAGCGGTCGATCGTCAACGGCGTCGTCGGCCTGCATGCCACCGGCGGCTCGACCAATCATACCATCCATCTGATCGCCATGGCGGCGGCGGCCGGCATCGCACTGACCTGGCAGGATATTTCCGACCTGTCGGAAGCCGTGCCGCTTCTGGCCCGCGTCTATCCGAACGGGCTTGCCGACGTGAACCATTTCCATGCCGCCGGCGGGCTCGGCTTCCTGATCCGCGAACTGCTCGACGAAGGCGTGCTGCACGAGGATGTGCAGACGGTGTGGGGCGAAGGCCTGCGACCCTATGCGGTCGAGGCAAAGCTCGGCGCCGATGGCTCGGTGGTGCGCGAGGCCTCGCCGCGTGCCAGCGGTGACGAAAAGGTGCTGGCGCCGTTCAGCAAGGCGTTCCAGCCGACGGGCGGCCTGAAGGTGCTGGCGGGCAATCTCGGCCATGCCGTCATCAAGACCTCCGCCGTCAAGCCGGAACGGCGCATCATCGAGGCGCCGGCCAAGGTGTTCGACAGCCAGCAGGGCCTGAACGATGCGTTCAAGGCCGGCACGCTCACCGGCGATTTCATCGCCGTTATCCGCTTCCAGGGGCCGAAGGCCAACGGCATGCCGGAACTGCACAAGCTGACCACAGTGCTCGGCATCCTGCAGGATCGCGGCCAGCGCGTGGCGCTGGTCACCGACGGGCGCATGTCCGGCGCTTCCGGCAAGGTGCCGGCGGCGATCCATGTGACGCCGGAAGCCGTCGAGGACGGGCCGATCGCCCGGATCCAAGACGGCGACATCATTCGCCTCGACGCCGATGCCGGTACGCTGGAAGTGCTGGTGCCGGGGACCGAGTTCGCGTTGCGCCGCACCGCTGAAGCCGATCTCATCGGCAATGAGTTCGGCTTCGGCCGCGAGTTGTTCGCCGGCTTCCGGCAGCTGGTGGGCCGCGCCGACCATGGCGCCAGCGCTTTCGGAACGGCGTGACGTGATCCGTCTCATCCATGAAAAAGGGCGGCTCGTGGCCGCCCTTTTTACATTATCCATGCGATCCTATTGCACCGTCAACTCAGCCCGCTCGCCGGCCTTGACCGTCACAGAGCCTTCCTTCGAGCTGTTGTCCGATTTCTCCGAGACGACGGCGTAGTCACCCACCGGTATCGCCGCCTGATACTTCTGGTCGTATGCGTAGCCAAGCGACTTGCGGTTGCCGTTGATGTCCTTCTTGGTTTCGAAAATCTCAATCTTCGAGGCTCCGGGCGCGGTGATCGCCAGCACGCCGGCATTCATGGCGACCTTCACATCCTGAAATTCGCCGACCTTGACGTTGAACGGCTGCTCGACGACGGCAAGATCGACCGTCGCAATCAACACATAGTCATCAGGCGGCAGATCGAACTTGCTGTCGGGACCATACGCATAGGTCACCTCGTCCCGGGTTCCGTCGATCTTCTTTTTCGCCTTCACGACCTTGAAGCCGATGCCCGAACCGTCGGCCTTGTCGCCGCCGGCTGTATAATAGGCGTTGGCAACGACATGTCCGACGCCGGCGATGATGTCCTTTTCGACTGTCTTGCCGGCAGCGAGCGGTATCGTCTCGGAAGCCACGCCCTGGCCGATCGTGACCGTCACTTTCTCCTCACCGGCCGGCAACACGGTCTTGGTGGTCCCATAGTAGGTCGCGGGATTATCGGCACCTGGGTAGTCGATCACGACGGCCGCGCCATCGACAACATCCGCCCCCGCGCTTGGTCGCGGATGAATGATGAGCGTGCCGGCATTCAAGGTGAAGAGCGGCTTGGCGACCTGGCCTGCCTCGATCTTGACCTTCTGCTCCACCTTGGCCTCGCCGTCGCGCGCGACAATGACGTAATCGCCCGGTTCCAGATTGGCTTTGTAGGCGCCATATTCGGTGGTGACGTTGTCGCCACGCGTGCCGTCGGACCTTGCCTTGTAGACTTCCCAGGCATTGCCGTCGGTGACCGGATCACCGCCCTCGGCAAGCACCGCCGTCGGCATGAAATTGAATTCCGGCTTGGCAGGCTCGGGGGCAGGCGCCGGTGCGGGAGCCGGTTCAGGCGCGGGTGCCGGCGCCGGTGCGGCGACGGTTTCGACCAGGGCCTCCTGCAGCGCCTTCTCATCGGAGGCCTGGATGTACTTGCCGCCGGTGTTTTCAGCCAGGCAGGCGATCTGCTTACCCTCGTCGGCTGTCAATCCGAAGCCGACGACATCGGCGGTGAAATCGACGCCGGATGCCTTGAGTTCCTTGCCCAGTGCACAGGGGTCGCCGCCGCAGGTTTCCAACCCATCGGTAATCAGGACGACGGTTGCCTTGTCCTCGGTGTATTTCAGCGCTTCCGCCGCCTGCTTGACGGCCGCCGTCAACGGCGTCTTGCCAAGGAATTTCAAACTGTCGGCGGCATCCGTGATGGCGCTTGCCGAGCCTGCCTGAGGCGGCACGATCAGCTGGATGTCGTCGCAGCTGCCTTTTTCGCGATGGCCATAGGCCATGAAGCCGATCTCATCGTCGGCGGGAACGGATTGAAGCACGGTCCTCAGCGATTCCCTGGCGATTTCGAGCTTGGGCTTGCCGTCGATCTGTGCCCACATCGAGCCGGAAGCGTCGAGAATGATGATGACCTTGTTGGCGGCGAAGCCGACCGTCGTCATGAAAAACAGCAGGATCGCCGCAGCGATGCTCCGCGCAAATACCGCCATCGAAATCTCCTGAGTTAGCCCCCTAATCCGCACAGGGAAGCTATTTGAGGCTGCTTCAGGACACAAGCCCGGCGCGGCCGTCTCGCTCAGGCCCTGGGCGGAGACAAAGCGTTCGTGCGGCAGGATCGCCCCGGCAGCAGGCGTCTTGGAGCCAGATCGAAGCCCGGCTCAGTAGGTGGTGCGGCGCTCTTCGGAGGGCGGCCGGCCGAACTGCAGCCGGTAGCTCTGGGCGAAATAGGAATGCGAGGTGAAGCCGGTCGCGATCGCCACGTCGAGGATCGGCATGTTGGTCTGGCGCAGCAATTCGCGTGCCCGCTCCAGCCGCAGCCGCATATAGTAGCGGCCGGGCGTCACGTTGAGGTGGCGCAGGAAGAGACGCTCGACCTGGCGCACCGAAAGGCCGGCCGATTTGGCGAGTTGCACCGCCGACAGCGGCTCATCGAGGTGGTCGGCCATCAGTTCGACGATGCGCCTCAGCTTCTCCGACTTGCCGGTCAGATCGCGCTCCGGCCCGACGCGCTGGCGGTCGCCGGCCGAGCGGATGCGCTCGTGCTGGAACTGGTTGGCGACGCCATTGGCAAGGTTGGAGCCGAAGTCGCCGCGCACGATCTCCAGCATCAGGTCGATCGAGGTGGTGCCGCCGGCGCAGGTGTAGCGCTTGCGATCGATCTCGAAGACATTGCCGGTGCAGTTGATGTCGGGGAAGCGCTCCATGAAGCCGGCGCGGTTTTCCCAATGGATGGTGCAGCGGTAACCGTCGAGCTGGCCGGCCTCGGCCAGCAGATAGGACCCGACCGACAGCGCGCCGAGCGCGTTGCCGCGCCGTCCCCAGCTGCGCAACGCCGCCAGGACCTTGCTCTTGCCGGGAAATTCCGTCGTCAGGCCGACCGAAACGAAGAGGATGTCGACCGGCGGCAGGTCGGCCACGGCATAGTCGATCTTGAGCGGCAGGCCGTTGGACGCCATCACCGGATCGCCATCGGCCGACACCGTGGTCCAGCCATAGAAATCGCGACCGAGCAGACGGTTCGCCGACCGGAACGTATCGATCGCCGCGGCCAGTGAGAACATGGAAAACTTGTCGACCAGCAGGAAGGCGAACTGCCGGCCACCTTGAACGGGATCACTCGGGACCGGCCGTTCCGGGGAAATGGTGGGGTTCGGCAAAACTGGCGCTTTCAGGGTCAACCCGGGCTCAGAAGGAGGGCCGCTTCAATCCGGCCGCAAGGTAGGCAGAAGCTAACGTATTGGCCATCAGCATGGCAATGGTCATCGGTCCGACACCGCCGGGCACCGGCGTGATGGCGCCGGCTTGCCTGGCCGCCTCGGCGTAGGCGACATCGCCGACGAGGCGCGACTTGCCCTCGCCCTTCTCGGGCGCGGGAATGCGGTTGATGCCGACATCGATGACGGTGGCGCCCGGCTTCACCCAATCCCCCTTGATCATTTCCGGCCGGCCGACGGCGGCGACCAGGATGTCTGCGGTGCGGGCGAGCGCCGGCAGATCCTTGGTGCGGCTGTGGGCGATGGTGACGGTGCAGTTGGCGGCAAGCAGCAGATTGGCCATCGGCTTGCCGACGATGTTGGAGCGGCCGACGACGACGGCGTTGAGGCCGGACAGGTCCTTGCCGCGCACGCGCTCGATCAGAAGCATGGAACCGGCCGGCGTGCAGGGAACGAAGGCCGTGTCGAGTTCGCCCGTGCCGAGCTTGCCGACATTGATGAAATGAAAACCGTCGACATCCTTCTGAGGCGCAATCGCCTGGATGATCTTGCCGGCGTCGATGTGGGCGGGCAGCGGCAGTTGCACCAGGATGCCGTTGATGGCCGGATCGGCGTTGAGGTCGGCGATGATCTTGAGCAACGCCTCTTGGGAAGTCTCGGCCGGCAGCGTGTGCTGGAGCGAATGAAAGCCGCATTCCTTGGCGGTGCGCGATTTGGAAGCGACATAGACCTGACTCGCCGGATCCTCGCCGACGATGACCACGGCCAGGCCAGGCTTGGCGTTGCCCTTGGCGACCAGCTCGGCGGTCAACGCCTTGACCGTCCGCACCACATCCTCGGCAACGCTCTTTCCGTCAATCACTTCGGCCATGAACCATCCTCAACCCTGTTTCGCGCAACGCCGCTTTCGAGATGCAATGTCCGGCGACGGCAACATGCAGCGCGGCATTGTCACGAAAATTCCGGCACGCAATCCCGTCAAAGCGCCGTCCCATGCCGTTTACGCGAAAACCGGGATGGTTTTGTTCGGCCTCGGCAACCTATCTTGTGGCTCAGAAGTAGCGGCGGCGGGCGCGGCTTTCGGTGAGTTCGCGGACCGCCTCGCGGAATTCGCGCAGGCTGGCACGAATTTCCTCGATCGGCGCCTGTTCGGCGCTTTCCTCAACCGGCGAAGGCTCCTCCGATGGCTGGGGTGGATAGGCCGGCGGCGTGGGCTGCGGCGGATACGGCATGTGCCCGGCATAGGGCGCCATGGCCTGGGTATAGGGGTGAGCTGCAGGTGACGGCGCCGGCCAGGACTGCATCGAGCCGGCCTGTGAGGGATAGGGCGGCGGAGCCGGATAGATCGGCAGTGGCGGCTTCAGGGGCGACCGCGACGGCGGCCCCATCGGCTGGGAATAGGTGGCATCGAAGCCTGGCGGGAAAGGCGGCCGCGAATAGTCCGACGACCGCGGCATGAAGGCGGAATCCGGGTTCGGGAAGCCTGAGGGCATGGCAGCATCCGCCGGCCGCGCATTGTCGCCAAAGGCGGCGAATTCGCTGTCATCGTCCAGTTCGGCGGATGGCTTGCGGGAGAGAGCATTGCGCAATTTCGCCATGAGCGCGGCGACACGCCCGGGCCGTTCGGCGGGAGCGGCTTCGGCCTGTGCCAAGGGCGGTGGCGGTGCTGGCGGCGGGGGTGGCACCGGCGGCACGGGCGCTGCCGGCATTGGCGGCGCGGGCGGCGGCGCCGACCGGAATGCCTGGTCTTCGACAGGCGCCTTGCGGTCGCGGCGCGAGCGCGATGTGGCGGTCTCGCGCAGGCTTTCATAGGCGCCGCGCATGGCACCGAGGCCAATTCCAGAGGCAAACCCCAGGAGCAGACCGGCAAGGGCCATCACGGCCCGCGACGGACCTTTGGCCTCGAGCGGTGCGAAGGCCTTGGAGATCACATTCATGTTGGCGGTGTTGATGTCCTTCTGCTCGCCCGTCTCCTTGGCGCGCAGCAGAAATTGTTCGTAGACGGAGCGCTTGGCGGCAGCCTCGCGCTCCAGTTCGCGCATCGACACCAAATCGCTGTTGACGTCGCCGCTGCGCACCTTGAGCTGGGCAAGGCGGGAGGAGAGATCCTGTTCCAGCTGGACGGCGCGTTTCAGATCGACCTGCAGCGAGGAAGCGATGCGGCGCAACTCGCCGGCGATGCGGTCGCGCGCACCGGCGATCTGTGCGTTCAGCGCCTGGAGTTCAGGATGACGCGGGCCCAGCCGGATGGCGGCACGGTCCGCCTCCTGCTTGAGCGTTGCATATTGCGAACGCAGATCGCTCATCGTGTTGGAATTGATCTCTTCCGGTAAGGTGCCGGCGAGAACCGAATTGACGTCGATCGAGCGCGCCGAAGCCGCCCTTGCATTGAGTTCCAGCGTGCGGGCGCGGGCGACCGAGAGCTGCTCGTTGAGCTTCAGCATCTCATCGTCGCTGATCAGATGACCCTGTGCGTCGACGAGGTCATGCGACGCTCTGAACTCCTCGACCTTGCGTTCGGCTGCCTCGACGCCCTTGCGCAGTTCATCGAGCCTTGCCGTCAGTTCGTCGGTCGCACGGCCGGCCGTAGCGGACTGGATCTGACCGAAGGTCTGCAGAAACACATCCGTCATCGTGTTGGCGATGAGCGCCGATTTCTCGCCGTTCTGCGTGATCGCGCTGACGGTGATGACGAAGGTCTTGCCGCCACGCTCGACAGACAGGCTTTCGGCCAGATTGCCAACGGCGAGCGCACGCCGGCGGACCTCGTCCGCGCCGCCCGGGCCGTCCTGGTGTGGAAGAATCGCACGAATGAGAGACCTGATGCCGAGGCCGCCGGCACCCTGGCCATTGAACTCCGGATCGTTGGCCAGATTGAGCTTGTCGACGACCTTGTTCAAGACCGTGCCCGAGGTTAGCACCCGGACCTGGTTTTCAACGATGGCGAGCGTGGCGTCGGAAGCGACCACATTCTGGGTAAGGTCCCGGTCGGTGAGCTTGAGGTCGCGCGGGTCAACGATCAGTTCAGCGGTGGCTTCATATTTCTTCGGCGTCGACAGCGCGATCGCGATGCCGAGCCCGGCACCGATCAGGGTGGTGGTGATGATCAGCAGTTTCGACCTGGCAATGCCGCGCGCGACCTGCATCGGATCGATCAGCGGCTTCCACTGTTGATCGTCCCTGCGATCGTCAAAGGATGTATTGGCTTCGCCTGCCTGGCGGGATCCGGACGTGTCATGCGCGCGAGTGCTGCCGGAAGGCTCTTCAGCAGATTGTCTTGAATATGGCATGGCCGGCGGCAGATCGTCGGCGTCCTCTTGCGAGCGCCAGGCGTCGTCCCGAGCCGCCGCTTCCGGCTGCTCATCCGGCCGGAGGCGCCCTGTTCCGCCGGCGGCAGACGGCGCTGGGTTCGTTCGCGCCTCACGCCGCGAACGGGCAAGGCGATGGCGCGTGGCAGCATCCTCGCGCCATACCGAATCTGCGCGATCGCCTATCGAGACCAGGGATGCGTCATCCTCACCGCGCATGGCCTGGCCGAGCGCCAGCAATGAACGCTCGCGCCTCCAGTCTTCACGGTTTTCCCTGTCGACCATTATCTTGGAGCTTCACTCTTTGGCCACCGGGCAGCGGCGGTCGGCTACTCGTTAAGCCACGCTAAACAAGCATAGGAAACAAAAAGTTAATTTCGGCATGCCGGCATGTAAGCTTTTCATAACCTCAAGTGTCGGAATTTCAGTGCTTTCGGGCCTTAGAACGGCACGTTAAGCTTTCCCGCCTATGGCTTCCCGGCACATGACCGAAGCTCGCGGCATACCGCAAAGGCGTAGTTTCGCCCGGATCGGCACTTTCGTGGCCGAGCGACGGGGGCTGGTGCGCGACTATTTTTCCGCGATCAGCGGCGCCGGCGGGCGGCTGGTGTTTTCGCTGGCCTATTTCATCGCCCTCGCCAACACTTTGTCGATCTCCGAATTCGGCATGTTCGCCACCGCCTCGGCCGCCGGCGTGATGCTGTCGCGGATCCTGGCCTTCGGTTTCATCTCGGCGCTCTACCGCACCGCCACCATCCGCCCCAATCTGATCGGCACCTTCACCGCCGGCTTCCTGCTGCTCGGCGTCGTTTCGCTGCCGCTCCTGGCGTTGGCCTCGTTCGGGGTCTACCTGATCTTCTTTGCCGGCACCGTGCCGCTGTCGGTGTTTTCGGCGATCGTGTTTGCCGAAGCGCTGTTGTGGCGGCCGGTCGAGGTGGCGCTGATCGTCAACAACGGGCTGGGCAAATTCGGGCGCGCCGCGATCCTGGCGATCCTGGCGACGGCACTGCGGGCGCTTGGCGCGGTGCTGTTCATGGTCTCGGCGCAGCACAGCATCTGGATGTGGTCGTGGTTCTATATCGGCGCCAACGCCGCCTCGCTGCTTCTGGCTTTCGGCTGGTTCTATCCGCGCCAAAGACTGCGGCTGCGCATCGAGCTTTATCTCAGGCGGCTTGCCGATTCCATTTACGTCGCCGGCGCGGAAGTGTTGTTCTACCTGCAATCGGAATTCGACAAGCTGCTGGTGCTGGCGATCGGCGGCCCGCATCTGGCCGGCATCTATGCCATCATCATGCGGCTGGTCGACCTGACCGCAATCCCGATCCGCACCTTCTCGATGATGCTGGTGCAACGCATGATGCGCGCGCCGGACCTGTTGTCGCGGCTGGCCGTCAAGAGCGGCATCGAGGGCGGCGTGTTCGTCGTTTCGACGCTGGCGCTGCTGGCGCTCGGCATCGTGCTGCACTTCTTCCCCAACGCCCTCGGCAGGAACGTCTCCGAGGCCGCGCCGCTGGTGGCGCTGGCAATCTGCGTTCCGGGATTGCGCAATCTGGTCGAATACCAGGCGGAGCTGTTGTTCGCGCGCGGCCAGACGGCGGTGCGGGCGCTCAATCTCGGTTTGCTCGCCGCCCTGAAGGCACTGCTTTTGACCTATGTGCTGACCACCATCGCCGACACGTCGACGCTGGTGCTGTCGCTCAACAGCGTCTTCCTGATGCTCTATCTCGCTTCGATGCTGCTGACTTATTCGGCGCTGCGCAGGCCGGCGAAGGCGATCTGAATTCAGGTGAGGCTAGCCCAACCCGATCAGGCGGCGGATGCGACCGATATCGGTGCCGATGAAGGATTGCATGCCGATCGCCACCTGCTCCGGCGCCATGCCGGCAACGAAGCGGCGAAACTCGTCGTCCGATAACGCCTCTCCTGTCCAGTGGACGCGGCAGAATTCCTCCGAACCGTGGAAGTGGCCGGCGCCGTCCAGCAGATCGTCGACATAGCGGCCATAGATCATGCATTCGGAGAATCTGCGCGCCGAGCCGACCACCTCGACCCAGGCGCGGCCATGGACCTTCTCGATCTGGCCGCACATGGCAAGCACGGTGTCGCGGCGCCAGGCGATCAGCGTCGAGATATAATCGTGGGCCGACATCCGCGACGGGTCGATGCCGAGCGCGGAACCCGCATTGCGCGACCAGATGCGATGCTCGTCGTGACCGTCGTCGGCAAGCACGCCGTCGCGGCGGAACAGCCGCGCCTTGCCCCCGCGCCAGAAGGCGGTGCAGTCGAAGGCCTTCAGAAAAGCGACGTCGGAATCGCAGAAGACCAGAACGTCTTCCCTGGCATGCGCCGCTATGGCGATGCGGCGCAGCTGCTGCACGTGCCAGCCGCGCAGCGGTTGCGTCTTCAGGCTGAACCAGACACGCCGACGGAACAGGCTGAGCGGATCGTCGAAAGCGCGCAGCCAGCGCGGCAGCAGGTCGCGCTCGTCGACAACAGTGCGCCGGCCAGTCTCCAACTGACGGAAAAGCGCGACGTCGCGGTGTTCGACCAGGATGTAATGGTGCGCGGCGCCGGAAACATGCCGGTCAAGCGTCTCGCACAACAGGCGGCAGCGCTCGAAATCCGGCGCGTAGCTTGCCGTCACCACCGCCGCCGTCGGCGTCTTCGGCAACAGGCCAAGGCCGACGAGAGCGTCTGGAACGAACCTTTTGTTCAACGGAGCTCTCCGGCCGTTTCGGCGCCATGCGACCATCTCTGCCTGACGACCCGCCACAGGAACACCGGATTGCCGACGACGTAGCGGCGCCAGAGCCGGCCCGGCTCGACCGCCAGCCGGAACAGCCATTCCAGGCGCAGGCGGCGCATCCACAGCGGCGCGCGGGGCACCGAGCCACTCAGGAAATCCAGCAGAGCGCCGACCGCGACCGGCATCGTGCAGTGGCGTTCGTCGATGTGGCGGGCGATCCACAGTTCCTGGCGGGGCACGCCCATGGCGACCAGCAGCATATCGGGCCGCAGCGCCGCGATCCGGCCAATGATCTCCGGCTCCTGCGCGGCGGAGAAATAGCCGTCATGAATGACCACGAAAGTGTGCTGCACGGCAAGGGCCGCCAGCTTGACCGACGCCGCCTCGGCGTTGACACGCGTCGCGCCGAGCAGCCCGACAGTCAGCGGCCGCGTCGAGGCCTGCAAGAAGGCCGGCACGAAATCGGTGCCGTTGAGATTGTCCGGAAAGGGCGCGCCGTAGAGAAGCTTCGCGGCGAGATCGACGCCGATGCCGTCCGGCAGGATGAGGAAATCGTCGAGCGCCTCGGCGAAGACCGGGTCTGAATAGGCGATGTTGGCATTGTGGGCGTTGAGGAAACTGACCTTGGTGAAGCGCCGCTCGGCGATCAGGCGGGTGAGCAGGGCGATGGCATCGTCCCAACGGATGGCGAGCACGGAGATGCCGAGGATCGTCTTCAAGCTGTCGAGCCCGAATGCGGCGCGGGCGGTATGCATATTCATGCGAACACCTCCTGCCTGACGGCCCCGAGTTTCTCCAAGCCGAGCCGGATGGCGACATCCAGCGCCTTGACCTGCTGGTGATGGAACGCGCCGCCATCGACGTCCCGGACGTCGGCGGCCGCAGCCTCCAGGGCCCTGGCGAAGCCGGCCGGATCGTCGGTGACGATGCAATTGTCGGGGCGATGGTCGATGCCGCGCAATGAGCGGCTGGTGGCGACCGAGGGCAGCCCGAGTTCGAACGTCTCGATGGTCTTCAGCTGCACGCCGCTGCCCGCGGTGCTGATCAGCGGGATGACGGCCGCGCCGCACACGAACGCCCTGGCATCCGGGACACGGCCGACAAACTCGACACCCGGATGCGCCGAGGTGGCGCCTGAAGGCATGTGGCCGGCGATGCGGATGCGGAAACCGGGCCGAAGATGCGGCACCACTTTACTCAGGAACCAGTCCAGGCCGATGCGGTTCGGCTGCCAGGTCCAGGTGCCGATCAACGCAGCGTCGCAGTCGATCCGGCGCGGGCCGTTGCGGGTTGGCGCCTTGGCGCCGGTCACCAGCGGCAGCACCGCCGATCGGTCGGCGGCGGCGACGCCGAGTGCCGCCCGGTCTTCCTCGGCCAGCGTGAAGACAAAGCGCGCGCGGCGGCAGAGACGCTCTTCCACGACCTTGAGCAGCCTTGCCTCGCGGCGGAACAGCAGGCGCTGGAAGGGGCCGCCGGCAGCCGCCGCGTTCTCCCGCGCCGAGAGATGCTCGACATTGTGGGCGACGAAGATCGAAGGCTTGTCTTCGAAGAGCTTTTCGAAGGCGCCGGCGAACTGGACGGAATTCAGCACATAGCCATCGAACGGCCCGGCCCGATCGAGAGCGGCCTGCACTTCGTGATCGGACACCGCACGCAGCTTGACCGAGGCGAAGGTGAGGCCCGACAGCATCGCCTTGCCGACCCAGGCGAACTTTTGCAGCGCTGAGGCGCTTTCCGTGCGCACGTCGATCGCACCCAGCACCACGGTGTTTTCCGGATCGGCCGCGGCCTTCCCGGGCCAGGTGAAACCGATGACCGTGACGCGCGCGCCGGCGCGCCGCAACGCTGCGATGATCGCAGCATTGGCGATCTCGTAGCCCGAGGCGAGAGCGCCGTCGGGCACGATCGATGTGACGAACAGCAGATGCATCTCACCTATCCTGTGGTGTAGCCGGTAGCAAAGCGCGGTGAACCCTTGATTAAGCGAGCACAACCAACGGCCGAAAGCCCCTGCCCGACGGGCCTCTCCATGCAAGGTGATTAACGAAACCTTATCACCGTGGTGCTACCAGAACGCGACTCACCATGTGGCTGGACACGGATGATCCCTTTGCCATCAGATGGTTCGGTATCGATCGCTGGACGGTCTCCCCGGCTTAACGTGGAGGCTGTCGAAGCGGTCGTCACCCTGCCGACCTTCAAGCGGCCCGAACAGGTGCTGGAAACGCTGGCTTCGCTGCGCGCACAGCGGACCGGCAGGCGCTTTGCCGTCATCGTCATGGAGAACGAAGCCGAGGCGCGGGAAGGCGCCAAGGCGGTGCTGCCGCTGTTCGAGCGCGGCGAGATGCCGGGCATGGTCATCATCGCGCATGAGCGCGGCAATTGCAGCGCCTACAATGCCGGCTGGCAGACGGCGATCCTGCACTTTCCGAACTTCAGGCATCTGCTGGTCATCGACGATGACGAGATCGCCGATCCGCACTGGCTGGAACGCATGTGCACGGCGGCCGAGACGCTCGGCGCCTATATTGTCGGCGGCCCGCAGGTGCCTGTCTTCGCAGACGCTGCCCATGCGAGATGGGCCGAGCATCCGGTGTTCGCGCCGCCCTACCGAGAGACGGGACGCGTGCCGGCGCTCTATTCGTCCGGCAATCTTCTGGTCGGGCGCAACGTGCTGATCGCCATGGGGCCGCCCTTCCTCGATCTCAGATTCAACTTCATGGGGGGCGGCGATTCCGATTTTCTCAGCCGGGCGGCGCAGAAGGGCTTTGTGCTCGGCTGGTGTGCCGAGGCCAAAGTTCGCGAGACCGTCCCAGCGCGGCGCGTCGAGGCCGACTGGGTCCGGGCCCGCAGCCTGCGCAACGGCGTGATCTCGACGCTGGTCGAGAAGAAGAAGCGCGCCGGCACGCCGCTGGCCGGCGCCAAGGTGTTGGCGAAAAGCCTGGCGCTGCTGGCCGCTTCGCCGTTTCGCGGCCTGATCCGGCTGGCACGGACAGGATCGCCGGCGATCGCCATCTACCCCGTCCATGTGGCGCTCGGCCGCGTGCTGGCCGAATTCGGATATGCCAATGAGCAGTATCGCCAACCCGAGAAAAACTGAGCGCGGCCTGCTCAGCGACGCGTTCACGCGCGACGGCGTGGCGACGGCCATCGCCGCACTGCTGTTCACCGTCATCATGGTGTCCTTCCGCCCGTTCCAGCCGGCAGGCGCAGAACTCACCGGCGACGGCGGCGACATCGTCAACCAGCTCGGCTTCGGCTCGCTCGGCGCCGTTTCGATCTTCTCGCTGATGGCCTTTGCCGATCCGCGCATCGTGCGCTCGCTGTTCAGCCCGTCCTGGGTGCTGATGCTGGGTTTCTTCTTCCTGTCGGTGGTGCTGGCGACCGACCCACCCTCGGCGATGCGCGCCGCGTCCTTCACCATGATCGGCATCCTGACCATGGCAACGATCCTGGCGCTGCCGCGTGACGCCGAGTCCTTCTCGAAAGTCATCATCTTCACCGCCGTGGTGGTGATGGGCCTTTCCTATGTCGGCCTGATCGTCTTTCCGCACGAAGCGCTGCACACGGGCGATTCCCAGGAGCCCGAACATGCGGGCCTGTGGCGCGGCGTGTTCACCCACAAGAACATCGCCGGCCCTATCATGGCCTGCTTCAGTTTCGCCGGCCTCTACCTCTACCGGCGCGGGCAACGCTGGTGGGGCGCGGGAATCTTCTGCGCGGCGATGATCTTCATGCTGCACACCGGCTCCAAGACCACCGCCGGCCTGGTGCCGTTCTCGATCCTGATCGTCGTTCTGCCGAGCCTGATTGGCATGCGGCTCGGCACGCCGATCCTGTTTACGCTGGCGATCATCGCCACCGCGGTCGGCACGCTGGGCATCGTTTTCCTGCCGCCGGTGAAGCATCTGGCGGCGATCTATTTTCCCGACATGACCTATACCGGCCGCACGACGCTGTGGGAGTTCGCCGGCTCGATGCTGGCGAAGAAACCATGGACCGGCTACGGCTATGAGAGTTTCTGGGGCACGCCGCTGCTGCTCAACCAGGACCAACCCTTCGACCGGCCGTGGGACATCCGGACCATCGTGCACGGCCATGACGGCTATCTCGACATCGCCGTGTTGATGGGCATCCCCGCCCTTTGCGTGGCTGCCTACACGTTCCTCATCGCGCCACTGCGCGACTACATGCACATTCCGCTGCGCAAGGAAAATATCTATCTCGGCGACTTCTTCATGATGGTGGTGCTGTTCACCGCGCTCAACGCCTTCCTCGAAAGCTTCTTCTTCCATCGCGGCGACCCGGTCTGGCTGTTCTTCGTGCTCGGCGTGCTTGGCCTGAGGCAAGTGTCGCTGCGGCCGATCCCGGTGCGTGGCTCCCGACCGGCCTGACAGGGGCTTCCCTAGGGAACCGTGAGCGTCTATGTCAAAGCCTTCCTTCGGAGGGCTTTCGATGACGATCAGGCTTGTTCTCGCCGGCTGCGGCAATATGGGTTACGCCATGCTTTCGGGCTGGCTGAAATCCGGCAAGCTCGCACCCTCGGCGGTTTTCGTGGTCGAGCCCAATGCGGAGTTGCGCCAGCGCGCTGCGACGCTTGGCTGCGCCACATCAGCGGATGCCAATGAGATTCAAGCCGATGCGGTGCCCGATCTCGTCGTCATCGCGGTAAAACCCCAGGTGATCCGCGACGTCACCGCCGCCTACAAGCATTTTGGCGACGGGCGGACCACATTCGTCAGCATCGCCGCCGGCACGCCGGTCGCCACCTTCGAGGACATCCTCGGCGGCCGCGCGCCTGTCGTGCGCTGCATGCCCAATACGCCGGCTTCCATCGGCAAGGGCATGATGGTGGTGTTTTCCAACCCGCTCGTCTCCGATGATACCAAGCGCTTTGTCGCCGACCTGCTGTCGGCCAGCGGCGAAGTGGCCACCATCGACGACGAGGGCCTGATGGATGCGGTGACCGCCGTGTCGGGATCGGGGCCGGCCTATATTTTCCACTTCATCGAAGCGCTGACCGTGGCCGCCGAGAAGGCGGGGCTGCCTAGTGCAACCGCCAGGCTGCTCGCCATGCAGACGGTCTATGGGGCCGCCTCGCTTGCCGCCGAAAGCCAGGAGGAACCGGGCGTGCTGCGCCAGCAGGTGACCAGCCCCAATGGCACGACGGCAGCGGCGCTTGGCGTGCTGATGGGCGAGGATCGGCTGACCAATTTGCTGACACAGGCAGTCGAGGCGGCTCGGCTGCGGTCGATCGAGCTGGGGAAATAGGGCAGCCCCTAAGCGAGGACCGTATTGGCCGACCTCAGCGATATTTGCCAATACAATTTAGTGCATTTGTCATGACAGCACCACAACCGCCTATTTTCCGTACAGGATCTCGTCCTGCAGCCGGCGCAAGGCGAACAGCCTCGTCGTCGGGTCGGGCGCGGCGTTGTCGGCGGTCAGCAGTTCGCCCTTCCTGACCGGTTTCAGCACCTTGCCGCCCTCGAGCAGGCCGACCGGCACGGCGCGTTGGGCTCGGGCTTCGCCGACGGTCATGGTCCAGGAACGGTAGCAGGTCTCGCCGATGGCATCGAAGGTCTCGCCGGCTGCCAAGTCCCGCTTGGCGACCGCGCAGACCTCGGCGACCGGCCTTGGCAGCGGCACCATGTCGGGCTTGCCGAAAAGCACGATACGGGCGGCGGTCAGCGGCACTTCCAGTGATGTCAGATGATAGGGTCGGAACAGGCTGTAATAGGGACCGCGGCCGATATGCAGATCGTCCATGCGCTCGATGATGCGCGGATGCGTCGCCTCGACGATGACGAAGACACCGGGCGCCACACCCTTGCCGATGGTGTAGTCGACGACGCCTTTTTTCAACAACAGCCCGCCATCCTCGCGTGGTATCAGCACCTTGACGAGATTGTCGCGGTCGGCCTTCGGGCCATGCATGCCGGGCACATCGGGCACTAGGCCGGTGGCGTTGGCGATGGCGCACATCTCGACCATGGTTTTCGAACCGTCGACGAACTCGACCAGCATGCGCGGGTTCATGTTGCGGCGGATCGCTTCCTCGCGATAGTCGTCGGGCATGGCGTCGTGGTTGAGCGGGTTGTTCTTGCCCTTGCCGGCCGAGACGATGGTCAGGCCGAGGGCGGACGCGAACTCGATCAGTTCCATGCAGCTCGAAGGTTCGTCGCCGGCGCCGACCGAATAGACGACGCCAAGCCGGTCGGCCTGCTGCTTCAGATAGCAGCCGATGGTGACGTCGGCCTCGACATTCATCATCACCAGATGCTTGCCATGCTCCATCGCCATCAGGTCGAAATCGGCGGCGACGCCGGGTTTTCCCGTGGCGTCGATGACGACGTCGATCAGCGGATTGGTGACCAGCATCTCGTTGGAGGTGACGGCGATCTTTCCTGCCTCGATGGCCGCGGTGACTTTCGATGCCGCGTCTGCCTCGACTGCCATCGCCTCGTCGCCATAGGCGATGCGGATGGCGTCACGCGCGGTGTGCGGGCGCCGCGTGGAGACGGCGCAGACCGAAATCCCCGGCATCAGCATGCCTTGCGTGACGAGGTCGGTGCCCATCTCGCCCGAACCGATAACACCGATGCGCACTGGACGACCGTCGGCGGCGCGGCTGGCGAGATCGCGGGCAAGCCCGGTCAAGGCGACATTGGTCATGCGTGAGATGTCCACAGCTTCTTGATTTGCGGCCGGATTAGCAGGGACCGGTCGCGTGTGCCAACGAAACCACTCGCGAGCGGCGATTCCTAGCGAAAATGACCCGGAAAAGGCGCCTGCGCCCCGGTCGATTGGCCCAAACGGTTGCCAATTGACATTGTTGTGAACAGCCCTAATAAAACATTCGTTTGCTGACAAAGGCAAATGTTCATTGGACGGACGCTCGGAGGGGCATTCGTCCTCACCGCAAATCTGCGAGACCTTTGCGCCGTGGCGGCGGCAAAGGTGTTGGATGAGATCAAGGAGCATTGCGAGGCGTAGGCTCGGGGCTCCAGGGGAGGAAGAATGGATACTGTTCTCGCTGGCCTCAAGGGGGCCATCGACACGCTCGGCGCGACAATCCTGCTGCCGATCGTCATTTTCGTCATAGCCGTGGTTTTGGGCGCCAAGGTCAACAAGGCCTTTCGTGCCGCCGTCACCATCGGCGTCGCCTTCATCGGTATCAATCTCGTGCTTGGGCTGATGTTCACGTCGATCGGCGACGTCGCCAAGGCCATCGTCACCAACACCGGCATCCATCGCGACATCATCGATGTCGGCTGGCCCTCGGCGGCGGCGATCGCCTTCGGCTCGTCGGTCGGCCTGTGGGTCATTCCGGTCGGCATCCTGGTCAATATCGTGCTGCTGCTGACGCGCATGACGCGCACGCTCAATGTCGACGTCTGGAATTTCTGGCATTTCGCCTTTGTCGGCTCGCTCGTCGTCGCAGCCACGAACAATCTGGCCTACGGCATTGCTATCGCAGCCCTGGTCGCGGCACTGTCGCTGCTCTTCGCCGATTGGTCGGCGCGCGCGGTGCAGCAGTTCTACGGCGTGCCCGGCATTTCGGTGCCGCATCTCGCCTCGGCGCAGATCCTGCCGATCGCCATCATCCTGAACTGGATCATGGACCGCATTCCCGGCATCAACCGCATCAACATCAATACCGAAACCATCGAGCGCCGCTTCGGCGTGTTCGGTGAGCCTGTCGTGCTCGGCCTGATCATCGGCCTCGTGCTCGGCGCCATCGCCTTCTACAATGCCGGCGATCTCGGCACGGTGCTGGCCAAGGTGCTGGGCACCGGCATGACACTGGCGGCTGTCATGCTGCTCCTGCCGCGCATGGTGAAGATCCTGATGGAAGGCCTGCTTCCGGTTTCCGACGCGGCGCAGGAGTTCGTGCGCAAGCGAACCGGCGACCGCGAGTTGCTCGTCGGCCTCGATTCCGCGATCCTGATCGGCCATCCGGCCGCGATTTCGTCGTCGCTGATCCTGGTGCCGATCGCCATCATCCTGTCGGTGGTCCTGCCGGGCAACCGCGTCATCCTGTTCGCCGACCTGGCGGTCATTCCCTTCATCGTCGCCATGACCGCGCCGCTGGTCAAAGGCAATGTGTTCCGCATGGTGGTGATCGGCACGGTGACGCTGGCGATCGGCTTCTATGTCGCCAATGCGCTGGCGCCGCTGTTCACCAGTGCCGCCGTCGCATCGGGCTTCAAGCTGCCGGCGGATGCGCTGCAGATCACCTCTGTGGTCGACGGCTTCCTGTGGGTTCCCTATGTGATCATCGAGGCGATCCAGGGACTTGGCCTTCTCGGCATCATCGTGATCGCCTTGGTCATCGCCGCGCTGTTCGTCCTCTATCGCCGCAATCCGCTCGGCTGGGAGCGGGCGGCGGGCGCCGAGGACGAGCCGGCCGAAGGCACCACTTAGGCGCCATCGCCTTCAATTCGAAACGACCGTGCGCCCTCCTCGGGCGCACGATCCTATAACGGAGCAGGATATGTCCGACGGACTCATGCAGCTTCTGGATCCCGAGGCAATCGTGCTTGGATCCGACGCCTCGACCAATGAGGAGATCATCCGCATCCTGGCCGGCCGGCTGGAAAGCCTCGGCTATGTCAAAAGCTCCTATGCCGACGCGGTCGTGCGCCGCGAAATGGCCATTCCGACCGGGCTGCCGCTGGAGCGTGCCGACAATGTCGCGGTGCCGCATACCGATCCCGAACATGTGCTGAAGCCCGGCATCGCCATGGGTACGCTCAAGAATCCGGTGGCCTTCGCCAACATGGAAGACCCCGACGAGAAGCTGCCGGTCGGCTTCGTCTTCCTGCTTGCCATCAATGACAAGGACAAGCAGATTGAAGCGCTGCAGTCCGTCATGGCCACCATCCAGAATCCCGATGCATTGGACGGCTTGAGGTCGGCCAGGACGCTTGACGACGTGCGCGCCGTGCTCGGCCGATAACCCAAGGAGAAGCAAGAGATGTCCAGACAGAAAACAATTCTCTTTGCCTGCGGCACGGGCATCGCTACCTCGACCGCGGTCAATGTCGCCGTCACCGAGGCAATGAAGAAGCGCGGCCTCACCTTCAACGCCCAGCAGGCGAAGGCGACCGAAGTGCCGGGGCTGGCCGACAGCGTCGACTTCATCGTCGCCACCACGCCGATCTCGGCTTCGGTGACCAAGCCGGTCATCAAGGGCCTCGCCTTCCTCACCGGCATCGGCAAGGACAAGGTGCTCGACGAGATCGAGGCGCAGCTGCGCAAGTAGGCCACGGACGGAACGACTTGGCCGTCGGGGTCGCTTCAGACCACCCTGACGTAGCTCGTCATGCCCGATTTCTGGTGCTCGATGATGTGGCAATGCAGCAGCCAGTCGCCGGGATTGTCGGCGACGAAGCCAAGGCTCACCTTCTCATTGGGCTGGACGAGATAGGTGTCCGAAATCAACGGCTGCACAGGCCGCGTCGAGGATGACAAAACCTTGAAGCTCATGCCGTGCAAATGCATCGGATGCGATTGCGGCGTCAGGTTCTCCATATCGATGACATAGCTCCTGCCGAGCTTCAATTCGGCCAGCGGCGCGGTCGGATCGCCCGGCCACGGCACCTTGTTGATCGCCCAGAAACTGTAGCCGAGCGAACCGCAGATGCTGTCGCTCGGAACGTTTTCCGCCGTGGCGCTGAGCGACAGGGAGATATGCTGGGCCGAGCCGAGATCCACTTCCGCCACCGGATTCACTTCCAGCGGCGCAACGTCGCGAACGTCGCGCTTGAGCGAGTTGCCTGTCGCGCGCAGCGTCGCCAGCACCTTGGGCTTTGTGCCCCTGACGTCCCGCAGGCTGACGATCGCGCCCTCATCGTCGGGCATGCGGATGGCGAGGTCCATGCGCTGTCCCGGGCCAAGCAGCAAGGCATCGGGCGCAAAGCGGTCCGGCACCGGATTGCCGTCCAGCGCCATCACCATCGCCTCGGCGCCGTCGACGCGAAAGGCATGGATGCGGGTGACATCGGTGATGGCGACGCGCAGCCGCACCAGCCCGCCGGCGGGCGCGTCATACTGCGGCTGATCGAGCCAGTTGGCGGTACGCACCGTGCCGTAGGTGCCTGTTCTCGCCGCATCGCGCGGCCGGAACTGATCGATGAACTGACCGTCGTCGCCAAGGCGCCAGTCGCGCAGGTTGAGGACAAACTCGGCGTCGAATTTCGGATCGTTCGGGTTTTCAACCACGATCATGCCAGTCAGGCCGTGCCCCATCTGCTCCAGCGTGTTGCAATGCGGGTGATACCAGAAGGTGCCGGCGTCGGGCGGCGTGAAGGCATAGTCGAAATGATCGCCGGTGTAGACGTAAGGCTGCACCAGGAAGGGCACGCCATCCATCTTGTTCGGCAGGCGAATGCCGTGCCAGTGGATGGTCGTCGGATCGTCGATGGCGTTGACGAGGCGCGCGGCGAAGGGTTCGCCTTTCTTCATCCTGAGCACCGGCGGCATTCCGGCGTTGCCGTAAGTCAGCACATTGTTGGTCGGGCCGATATCCATCAGCCTGGCCTGGATCTTGGCCGTCTGCAGCACCACCGGTTCCGGGCTCGCGGCGGCGAGGCTGCCAAGCCTGCCGATGGCCGAAAGCCCCACTCCGGTTGCGCCAGCGAAGGTGGCCGTTTTCAAGAGCCCGCGGCGTGTCCATCGGGTCATTCAGCGCTCCAACTTCAAAGCCTGGGTTTATCGTTGCCTTGGATCACAGGCGAGCCACCAGTGCAAATGCCGATATTGGCACACCGCGTCTCGCCGACGGGCAACTCTGGATCAACCCGGATTGCGGCCTGAAGACCCGCGGCTGGGACGAGGTCCGCCCCGCGCTGGTCAACATGGTGGAGGCGGCAAGGCAGCTCAGAGCCGCGGCCTGATCCCACCGGAGCCGCGATGTCCGGTGGCGGCTCCGGTCCTTCTCAATCCCAGGCCGGTCCGCCGCTGTTCTGGTATTCGATGGCGCGGGCCTCGAAGACGTTCTTCTCCTTTTTCAAATCCGTGGCTTCGGACATCCACCGCTAGCGGCTTGCCGATGGCGTAGGCCGCGAAACTATCCCTTGTCGACGCTTGCCAGGAAGCGGGCGAAGATAGGGTCGAAGCGGTCGGGCGAATCCCAGAACGGCGCGTGACCCGATCTGTCGAGCAGATGCGACTTGCCTTCCCATAGGTTGGAAAACTTCACGGCCGAGACGAAGTCGGTGTTGACGAAGGGTTCGTCGATGCCGTTCAGAACGGCGATCGGCGGCGTCTTGCCGGCGACGATCTCGCGCTGGTTGCGGCCGGTGCCGGCCGCGAATTTTTCGAACATCAGGCGTCGCGCCCGCCCGTCGGTGCGCGCCACCGTGTCGAGGAGAAACGGCTCGAACGGCTCGCCGCAGGTGCTGCGCGCATAGGCCTCGACATCGGCGGCGCTGAAGGTTTCCTGCCCGGCAAGGTGCATATGCGGGCTCGGCTTGAAGCCGTTGCCGACCTCCTCGGGCGCCACTGGCGGGGTGCCTGTAATCATCAGGCCGAGCAGGCCTGGAAAGCGATCGATCATCTCCAAGCCGATATGGCCGCCAAGCGACCAGCCGAAGACGATGGCCTTGTCGATGCCGAGCAGCCCAAGCACCTCGGTCATGGCATCGGCATAGCCCTCCATGCTGTAGGAGCGGTCCGGATCGATCGCATCGCCTGATGCCCCATGCCCCGGCAGATCGGCAGCGATGATGTGGTAGCGCTCACCCAATGGGCTCTCGAGCTGATTGCGGAAAACGGCATTCGAGGACGAATTGCCGTGGATAAGCAGCACGGCGGTGCCTTTGCCGCCAGTCTCGCGAAGGGCGATCCTGCCGTGGCTGGTTTCAAGGGTCTTCTGCGAGATCGTCATGGTCCGCTCCGTCCGGATTGCCTTGTTCTAGTGCAGATGCGCAGCAAAGCGCCACGGTTTCCATACCTTTGCGGGAATCGCCTTCCCGATCAGGTTGCGTTGAAAAATCCTTTTCAAATAAGAACAATTATGCGTAGATTGTCAATTATCCAACTCCCGATGAACGGGAGGAAAACAGGGAACAGCACGATGAAATCCAGATCCGCCGCCACCAGAATCCGCCATATGCTGATGAGCACCGCGCTGATCGGCGCGTTTGCCGTATCCGCCGCTCCCGCCTTCGCCGATGTCGTCAAGATCGGCCTGCTGGCGCCGATCACCGGGCCTGCCGCGGCCGACGGCCAGGAATTCCAGCGTGGCGTGCAGATGGCTATCGATGAGGCAAACGCTGCCGGCGGCGTCGCCGGCAACACGTTCGAACTGGTGGTCGGCGACGTCAAGGATCAGTCCGCCGGCAACGTCACCAGCGCGGTCGAGCGCCTGCTTGGCGATCCCGGCGTGCAGTTCATGCTCACCGGCTATGCCAGCCTGACGAATTTCGAGATCGACAACATGGCGGAGGCAGAGATGCCCTACATGCTGGCAGCCACCTCGCAGCAGACCAGGGATATCATCGCGCCGCACCCGGACAAGTACATGTGCTGCTGGTCGCTGACGCCGTCCTTCGACGCCTACAACACCGACGTCACCCTGTTCGTCGAGAAGCTCGCGGCCGACGGCAAGATCACCTTGCCAACCAAGAAGGTCGCCATCATCTCCTCCGACAATGCCTATTCCAAGACCATCTCCGAAGGCATGAAGAAGACCTTCAAGGAGAAGGGCTGGACCATCACCGTCGACGAGATCGTTCCGTTCGGCGAAGTGACCGACTGGCGCTCGATCCTGGCCAAGGTGCGCGAGAATGTTCCCGATGTCGTCATCAACACCGACTACCTGCCGGGCAATTCGGCGTCCTTCCTGAACCAGTTCCTCGAGCAGCCGACCAAGAGCCTGGTCTTCCTGCAATACGCGCCGAGCGTTCCGGAATTCGTCGAATTGACCGGCAAGAAATCGAACGGCGTCATCTACAATCTTCTGGGCGGCGCGCTGACCACGCCGAAGAACCCGCGCGCCGGCGAGGTGGCCGCCAAGTTCAAGGCGAAGTACGGCGTCGAGAGCGGCACCTATGGCGTCGGCCTATACGAAATGACCAATGTCTATTTCGACGCCGTCAAGAAGGTCGGCGGCGCATCCGACCACGCGGCGATCATGAAGGCGCTGTCGGAGACCGACAAGCAGGTGGCCGAGGGCCGGCTGAAGTTCGATCCCGCCACGCACCTTGCCACGCAGGGCGACGACTATATCCCGATCACCTTCTTCCAGATCTGGGACGGCCAGCGCACGCTGATCTCGCCGGAGAAATACGCCACCGGCGCCTTCAAGCTCCAGCCCTGGATGCAGTGAGGCATGGCCCTGCTTGAACTGGATGACGTCTCGAAGGCCTTCGGTTCGCTGAAGGCCGTCGATGGCGTGTCGTTCAAGGTCGAGGCCGGCGAGATTTTCGGCATCGCCGGCCCGAACGGCAGCGGCAAGAGCACGCTGTTCAACGTCATCACCGGCATCCCGTTCGGACCGGACCGGGGCAGCATCCGCTTGGACGGCACCGCGATCAACGGAAAGTCAGGGCATGCCATCGCGCGCCTCGGCCTTGCCCGCACCTTCCAGCGCGAAACCAGCTTCGACGGGCTGACCGTGTTCGAGAACGCCTTGATCGGCTGCAGCTATGGCAAGCCGGAGAAGGCGGCCGCGGCCGCCCGCCATGCCGCCGCCGAGGCGCTGGAATTCGTCGGCCTGGGCTCGGCATCCTTCGGCCGGCTGGCCGGCGAACTGTCCGTCTTCGAGCGCAAATGCCTGATGCTTGCCACCGCGGTCGCCATGCAGCCGCGCATGCTGCTGCTCGACGAACCGGCATCAAGCCTGACCAAGCCCGAGATCGAGACATCGATCGGGCTGATCCGGCGCACCGCCGAACGCGGCATCACTATCCTCTTGATCGAACATGTGCTGACCTTCCTGATGAGCCTGTCGCAGCATCTCCTGGTGCTCAACAATGGCCGTGTGCTCGCCGCCGGCAAACCAGCTGATGTGATCGCCGACCAGCGCGTCATCGAGGCCTATCTCGGGACCAGGAGGGCGGTGGCGTGAATCCCATCCTCACCGTCGAAAGCGTCACCGCCGGTTACGGCCGCGTCACCGTGCTGCATGACATTTCGCTGGAGGCCGGCCGTTTCGGCAATGTCGGCCTGTTCGGGCCCAATGGCCACGGCAAGACGACGCTGCTGCGGGCAATCTCCGGGCTGCTGCAACCAAAGAGCGGCCGTATCCTGTTCGATGGGCAGGACATTGCCGGCCGTAGCGCCCGCGCCATCGTCGGCACCGGGCTGATCCATGTGCCGCAAGGCAACCGGCTGTTTCCCGATCTCTCCATCGCCGATTGCATGGCGCTCGGCGCCTATTCGCCACGTGCCCGCCCGCATGAGGCGGAGAACCGCGAGAAGGTGATCAAGCTGTTCCCGAAGCTGGCGGAACGCTGGCGCCAGCGGGTGCGCACCCTGTCGGGGGGCGAGCGCCAGATGGTGTCGATCGGCACGGCGCTGATGAGCCATCCCCGCCTATTGATCCTCGACGAGCCGACGCTGGGGCTGGCACCCAAGATCAAGGATGAGCTGTGCGCCTCCGTCATGGACATTTCGCGCGGCGGCGTGCCGCTCATCGTCGTCGAGCAGGACATCGAATTCCTGCTGGAACTGACGCAGCAACTCTACCTCGTCAACCACGGCGCGGTGGCGACCGAGATCAAGCCGGGCGAAAGCCTCGACCACGGCGAGATCATGTCGATGTATTTTGGCCATTAGGATTTCGAACATGAGCGCATTGGCGGAAATCCTGTTCGGCGGCCTGTTCCAGGGCTCGCTCTACGCCATGATGGCGGTCGGGCTCGCTTTGGTCTGGACGACGATCGGCGTGTTCAACTTCAGCCATGGCGTGTTCATGATGCTGGGTGCTTACATCGCCTGGCAGCTGGTCGAACTCGGCCTGCCGGCAGCAGTTGCCTTTCCGGTCGCCGTCGTCGTCATGGCAGGCGTTGGTTGGATCCTGCAGGCGAGCGTCGTGCGGCCGCTGATCGGCCGGCCCAACATCGTGCTGGTCGTCGTGATCACCACGCTTGCCGCAGGATCGCTGATCGAGAACGGCGCCTTGACCATCTGGGGGCCGCGTTCGAAGCAGATCCCGGCACTGATCGACGGCAACGCGACCATAGGCGGCGTCGGCGTCTCGTTGCACCAGATCGCCATCATTGTCATCACGCCGCTGATCCTGGCGGCACTGTGGATGTTCCTCAACAGAACCCGGCTTGGGCTGGCGCTGCGCGCCGTGGCGCAGAACGAGGATGCCAGCCATCTGGTTGGGCTCAACGTCACCGCACTTTATGGCCTTGCCTTCGCCATCGCCGCTTCGCTGGCGGGGCTGGCCGGCATCTTCATGGGGGGCTATCGCTTCATGTCGCCTGTCATGGGCAGCGACCCGCTGCTCAAGGCGCTGATCGTGGTCGTCTTCGGTGGCATATCGAGCATTTCGGGGCCGATCTTCGCCGCCTATCTGATCGGCTTCTTCGAGGCCGGCTGCAGCTATTATTTCGGCCTCTACTGGACGCCGGCGCTGCTGTTCGGCGTGCTGATCCTGACCCTGATGGTGCGCCCCGAGGGCATTTTCGCCAGCCGCCCACGAGGCCTCGCATGACCGACACGACCTCGACGATGGCACCAATCCGTACGGTGGCGACAATTCCGATCGCGCCCGGCCGCACACCGTGGAAATATGAGGCCGTCGGCTTCGTCATCGGCTTCGCCTTGCTGGCGCTGCTGCCGCTGATCTTCGGCGACACCTATGCCCGCCACATCCTGATCATGGCCTTCATCTATGCCATCGTCGCCTCGAACTGGGATCTCAGCCTCGGCTATGGCGGCGTCTTCAATTTCGGCCATCTCGCGCTGTTCGGCATTGGCGTCTATGCCTACAGCCTGCTGACCAAGCTTGCCGGACTCGACCCCTGGATCGCGCTGTTTGCCAGCGGCGTCACCGCCACGCTGGCGGCGATCCTGGTGACCATCCCGATCCTTCGGCTGAAGGGCATCTATATCATCCTGGTGACATTCGGCTTCGCGCAGCTGGTGATGCAGGTGATCCTCAGCCAGTCGGACATCACCGGCGGCACGCAAGGGATCGTGCGCATCCCCGGCCTCTACTGGTTCGACCACAATATGGTCCGCGACGCCAAGTTCGCCTATTTCTACATCGCGCTGGCATTGCTGATGACGAGCACGCTTTTCCTGCGCGTGTTCGTGCGCTCGCGCGCCGGCGCCAGCATCGTGGCGCTGCGCGACAATGAGGAATACGCCACCAGCCGCGGCGTCTCGATCGTGCGCCAGCGCATGCTGACGCTGGCGGCAAGCGCGTTCTTCCCCGGCGTTGCCGGCGCCTTCTACGCCGCCTACCAGCGCAACGCGTCGATCGACGTCTTCGGCATGAGCTTGGCCACCATCATCCTGTCGATGGTGCTGCTGGGCGGTACCAGCACCATCTACGGCGCCATCGTCGCTTCCTTCGTGCTGACGATCTTCGCCGAATGGATGGCCGATTTCGGCGCATGGCGGCCGATAATCACAGCGGTGCTGATCATCGGCGTGATGCTGGCCTATCCCAGCGGGCTGGCCGGCATGATCAAGGCCGCATGGGGCGCCGTCGCCGGACGGATCAGACGCCCGGCCTGACCTCTTTCGACACGTTGCCTCTCTTCAGCGGACGCCGCACCAGTCGATCACCGAAGCCGCAATCACCTTGGCGGTCTCGACCACCGATTCGACCTCGACATATTCGTTGGCGCCATGAAAACCGTCACCCGACGGGCCGAAGATGACGCCGTCGACGCCCGCGCCGGCATAGTGCGCGGCATCGCAGACGGCGACGAAGCCGCGCGCTTGCGGCGCCTTGCCGATCGCGGCCTTGCGCTTCATCAGCGACGTCACCAGCGGGTGGTCGACAGACGTGTTCATCGGCGGGAAATGCAGCCCGCCGAGCTCCCACTGAATGGTCGGCGGGTTATCGCGCAGCCAGGCGTCGGTCTGCGCGAAATAATGGACGAACGCCTCGAAGTCGCGGCGATAGTCGGCCGAGTTCTCATCAGGCAGGAATTTCATGTCGAGGTCGAGCACGGCGACGTCGGGGATGATGGCCGGATTGGTCATCACCGTCGGCAGGCCGTGCTCGCCAAGGCCAGTGCCGCCATGCATGACGCCGATGTTGATGGTGTTCATGCCAAGCGGCAGCAGTGGGTGGGATTTCGCCCGTGTGCGGTCCAGCTCATACTGGCGGACGGCGGCAATGAAGCGGGCGGCAATCTCGATCGCGTTGACGCCGGGCTTGAGCCGGTCGTTGTCGTGGCGCTGCGGATAGATCTCGTTGTAGCGCAGCGCCGAATGCGCGTTGCGGCCACGGATCGTCACCCGCGCCCATTCAAGCCCGCCTTCGACCGGCAGGACATCGCCCCAAGTCGGCTCGGCGACGAGCGCCGCCTTCGCAAGCTTGCCCTTCTTCACCGCGTCGATGGCACCGAACCCACCGGCTTCCTCGTCGACGACGGAGTGAATGGCCAGCCGTCCCTGCAGCGTGATGCCGGCCTTTTTGATCGCATGCGCGGCGGCGATGCAAGCCGCGACACCGCCCTTCATGTCGACCGCGCCCCGGCCATAGAGCCGGCCATTGGTGATCTCGCCGCCGAACGGATCGACGGACCAGTCCTTCATCTCGCCGACCGGGACGACATCGATATGTCCGCACAGGATCAGGCTGCGGTCCTCGTTTCCGGCCCATTCGCCGACAAGATTGGGCCGCCCGGGCAAAGCGTCCCATTGTTCGGTGCGGAAGCCGTCCTGCTTGAGGATCGGCTCGAGCAGCGCCTGGACATCCGCCTCGCGGTTGATCGCCGGATTGGGCTCGAATTTGGGATTGACCGAGGGGATGCGGACCATGTCGCGGGTCAGCCCGATCAGCCATTCGCGGTCGGCCTCGATTCCGGCCTGGACGGTGTCGATGATGGATTGAGTCTCGGGCATTTCCTGGTCCCTTGGTTAGGCGGCTACAGCGGCAGGCGCGAAGCGCATTGGCGTCAATTCTTCCCGGTTCTGGATTTGTGACCCGGCTTGGGCGGTCCGGCATCCTCGGGGACGGCCTGTTCGGCGGCGTCGAGCGTGACGGCATTGGCGCTGCGGATCTTCTCGATGTCCTCGATGCGCTTGCGAACGCCTGCACCATGGCCCTCCAGCGCATGGGCAAAGACCGTTTCCATCTGGGCGACGGCGGTGGCCAGCGTGTCGAAGGGCGAATTGGCATCGATCGCCGCGACCATGGTCAGGTCGGCGATCTCCGATATCGGCGACAGCCACACGTCGGTGAACAACAGGATGGAGACGCCGCGTTCATGCGCCTGTTGGGCAAAGCGCACGACGTCCGACTGGTAGCGCCGGTAGTCGAAGACGACGAGAAGATCGCGCTTGCCAAGGTCGATCAGCAGGTCGAAGTCGGCGGGGCTGAGCGAACCGATATCGCGCACGCCGGAGCGGAATTGCAGGAGGTAGCCGGCGAGCATCGAGGCGATGTGCCGGCTGAAACGGCCACCCAGCAGCACGACCTGGCCCCTGGTTTCGAGCAGCAAGTTGACGGCGCGTGTGTAGGCTTGCAGGGGCACCGCCGTGCGCGTGCGCTCCAGACTGTCGGAGACCGAATGGAAATAGGCGAGTGCGGTGCCTTCGCTGGAGCCGCCGGGACGCTTGGCCTCCATCATCAAAAGCGGCGAATGCAACCTGGATTCGACCTCGGTGAGCAGGCGCGCCTGGAAATCGGCGAAGCCGACATAGCCGAGCTTGGTCATCAGCCGCGTCACGCTCGGATCGCTGACCCCGGCGCGGCGCGCCAGCCGAGTTGCGGTGCCAAGCCCCGACATCGGATAGTCGGCAAGCAGAACCTGAACGATCTTTTCTTCCGCCGAGGTGAACGCCAAGGTGGTGTTGGCCAGTTCTTCGCGGATCGACATGGTCATCGCCTCTCACTGACAAGAAGATGATTATCTTACAATTTCACTGACGGTAGTCAAATTTGGAAAATATTTTACAGAGCCGCATGGGCGGCGGCGGCGTGGTTGCGCAATGGCGTCACGGCCATCCGCGCCGCGCAACACTATAGCGGATCGAATGGGAGCGTTCGCCCCTATTTGAAACTGGCGATGGGCAGGAATTTCACCGCGGAGCCGGTGAAGCGGCGGTGATCCGACGTCTGTCCCCGCGGCTGAAATCCGTCGAGATAGACCTGCTCCGGCGCCGTGCGGATGAAATTGGCTGCAATGACAGGCGCCGCTGCCGCGCCGGGTCCTCCGGGGATGCCGCGACCCGCCACGGGCACAATCACGGCGGTGGCCTCGGGATCGAGGCGTGGCTCGACACGATCGGCCTTGGGGCTGGTCCTGATACGATCCTCGGGCCTCGGTGCCGGGACGGCAACCTGCTGAGCGGCCGATCCATCAAGGGCGGTATCGGGATGGTGCATGGCCAGCAATGCAGCGACGGCATCGGCGGATTTGACCGCTTCCGGCTGACGCATGGCGCTTGCCTCATTCCGCGGCCGCCATGTCGGCAACGGGATGTTGAGCGCCACCATGTCCGGCGCGGCGCTCGCGGCAGCGGCATCCGTCTTGCCCAAGGGCATTTCGGCATTGGCCACCACCGGCTTGGGCGCGGAGGGTTCGGCCCGCGCCGTGGACGCGCTGGCCATCGCCAACGGTGCGTTTTGCGGGGTCGCAATGCTGGCCGTGGCGACGGCGCGCGGGGCGAGGGCCGGCAACGGCACCGCGCTGGGCGCCATGGCCATCACGATCGCTTCCGGCGACTTGCCCTTCTGTTCGGCGAGCGGTTCTTCGGCCGCACCGGCGGAAGCCATCTGGATGTCCGCGCGCTGGGCATCCTGCGGCGGCACGATGGCGATGCCCTGCCCCGCCGTTTTTGGTTCAACGGACTTGGCCGGTTTGCGTGGCGCGGGCGCTGCTTCGGCGATATTCTCGGACTCGTCGGCGCCGCGCACGCCCAGAAGCGTCGCCAGCAGGCCGCGCGACTTGCCCTGGCCGCCGTCGGCGCTTGCCAGCTCGATGTTGGGCGTGCCGGCGGCCTTGCGCGATTTGTAGGCGGCAAGCGCCTGGTCGTAGCCGGGCAACGGCCCGCCGTCGCTCGGCACATGCAGTGTGTTGCCGTTCGGGAAGACCCTGGCAAGTTCCTGGCGGCTGATGCCCGGCCAGTGCCGCACATTGCCGACATCCATGTGAATGAAAGGCGAGCCGGAGGTCGGATAATAACCGACGCCACCGCCCTGCATCCTGAGGCCGATGTCGCGCAGCTTCTTCAGCGGCACATCCGGCAGGAAGAAGTCCATGGCGCGGCCGACCATGTGCTGGCTTTCCCGCGCCACGCCCTTCGAGCGGCTGCGCAGCATGGCGTTGGTCGCCGGCGAACGATAGGCGCTGACGACATGGATATAGCCGCTCGAGCCGCTGGCACGATAAGCCTGCCAGACGAGGTCGAGCAGGCGCGGATCCATCCTGGTCGGCTCGTTGCGGCGCCAGTCGCGCAGCATGAAATTGATCTTCTTCAATCCCGCCTGATCGTAGCGCCCGTTGCGCTTGAAGACGATCTCCGCCTTCTCGCCGGTATGCAGATGCTGGATCTTCAAGGCGCGCGTCTCGGCGAACGCACCGGTGACGCACAGGCAAAGCAACGCGACGGCAATGGCCGGCAACCATGTCCAACGATGGGAGGCGCCGGGCGCGTTCTGTTCGCTTTCAGTCACGTTCATGCCATGCACATTGTTCTTGTTTCGGGCGATTTGACGACTTCGCCGTAAGTGGCCTTCTTTCGAACAGCCCTCACCAGGCACGCGGGCATCTGTCCTCGTCCTGTCGATGAACAGCATCTTGGTTAACGAATCGTGTTCGCGCCGGGACCGAACCCTCCCTGCCCCGGAATGACTTCAACCGACCGCCTCAGCGGAACAGATATTTCGAGACTTCCGGATTGCCGCGCCGCCACATGACATTGTCCAGGAAGTAGTGGTGCACGTTGATGAAGATCCAGGCGATGAAGAGGAAGAGCGACGAGCCGAGCACGGCCTTGTCGTAGGGAACCAGGTCGGTCAACGCCATCGGCACCAGCCAGAAACCGAGCGCTCCGAGAATTGCACCGACCAGGATGAAGGCCAGCACCCGCAGCCTGTACCGTGGTCCGAGAATGGCGAAGAGCTTCAACGGCGGCTTCTCGACGGCATTCGCACGGTCGCGCTCGACATTGGTCTGGTAGCGCCAGACCACCGCCAGATACTGCAACGAATGCATCGCCGGCACGACGAGCAGCCAGAGCGGGTTCAGCGTCACGAACAGGATCCACGCATAGAGGGACACGACGTAGGCGACGACGCCATTATAGGGCAGCGCGCCACCATGTTTGCGCCAGCGGTTGATGAACATCACGGCGGTTGCCGCCGAGGAGGCGGCGGCGATCGACATGGCGATGGTGATGAGCCATGGCGGCACCGCGAAGGTGTAATAGTCCAGACCCCAGAACTGCCTTTGGGTGATCACCACATTCGTCTGGAGCCAGGCGAACAGCCAGACGGCGTAGCCGTTGAACAGCAACACCTTCTTGTCCTGATCGCTGAAGAATTTGCGCTTCAGCACCGCATCCACCATCAGCATGCCGTAGCCCTGCTTGACGTAATGCCAGCCGACGAAAAAGCCCATCGCGTTTGTCGCATTGCCGAGCAGGCGGGCGTTGCCCGTCAGCGAGCCATAGGCAAAGAAGGCGAACATGCCCAGCGGGACGACGATGCCCGCGAAAATATAGCGGATCTGAAGGCTCCGGCCGTAACCCTCGCCGCGCACCTTGCGCGCGAAATTACGATAGAAGATCTGGTACGAATGACCGAAATGCGGCTGGTTTATGAGGTGCGAGAGCAAGAACATCGTCAGCGTCACGGTGGCTTCATAGCGCAACGGCAGAAAATACAGGACAGGCAGGATGAAAAGCGCGCTTCCGCCAAGCATGAAGAAGTCGATGAACGGGCCAAAAAGATATTTTTGCGGGGCGACTGAAGCCCGGGTATCCGCCGAAAGGTGAAGTGCCATGATGCCTTCTCCCCCTGTGGTGGTCTATTTAGCCATCGACCTGCTTGCCCGGCAAGGTGTCGGCACAGCCATCACAAGCGTGACATCAACGAGTGTTCTGGTGCGGAACATTTCACCGACTTGATCGCCGGGCTTGCCTCTCATTGTTCTGGAAGCGTGGCGGTCTTATCACTGGCTAGGTGCTGACACTTCCGAATGACGAAAACGCGGCAGAAGCATTGGGACGCGCCGAGCGTATTCTTCATATTCAGGGAATGTCTGTCGAAGGATGCCTTCCTCGTTCCGTGCACGTCGATACTGTACGAGAAATTGGACCGCGCCTAACGCCACCATCAACACCGACAAGTGCGAAAGGATCATCCCGAGAATGAATGTGGCCTCGCAGATGTAAAGCGGATGGCGAACAATGGAATATGGGCCAGAGGTAACCAGTTGCCGGGCCGTAGCCATGATGGAGAAGGAGCGGCCGAGCCAGTAGAGGCAAAACACGGAGCCCACCATGCCGATGAAAATCAAGCACAGCGCCACCATTTGCGCTGCCTCGCTTTCCAGTGCTGGAGTCACAAACATTGCAACGATGATCAGGAAAGTTCCGGCTACAGAAGTGACCCTTGGTTCGATTCCCTGCGCGGTTCCTTTTGGCGGGAGGCGACCGACCGTCAGGAAAACCTGCAGGGCGGATAGAACAGTCGCCAACACCTGATTGACCATGGCCAGCGAGTATACCGATGCGTTCTGATGAAAATAGACGAACAGAGGAATCGCGCTGAGAACCGCCAGGACCGTCATGATACAGACGATCGCGATCCGGCCGAGAAAATCTTCATTCAACATTCTGCCCCCTGCAAAGCAGCACTGAAGCATTCCTCGCGTGCGCCGACAAGCAAATGGTTTCCAGAGCGTTAACGGCCAAACTGGCCGCCACTCGAAATGTGTCATCAGGTCATCAAAGCCTCCCGGCCAGAAGGTCACGGCGCACCGGTTAACTGTTTGGAAACCATTGCCTTGTGTGAGGGGCCATGAAGTGGTTCACTCCTCTGGTAAATGACATCGGGAGATGGAGCCGATGGACCTCTTTGGTCTGAAAACGCTGCTCATTTGCGCCCTGATCTTCGTACCGCTGGAGCGCCTCCTCGCCCTGCGGACGCAACAGAAGATATTCCGCAAGGGTCTCGGCACCGATGTGATCTACGCACTGGTCAACGGCGCTTTCCTCAAGATCTGCATTTTCCTTATGGCGGCAGGGGCAATGGGCGTCTCGGCATCTTTGATACCTGAGAAGGTAGCGATGACAGTGAACGGTCAGGCGACATGGCTCCAAGTCACAGAGATCATCATCCTGGCCGATCTCGGTGTCTACGCCTCCCACCGGGCGTTTCATGCCATCCCGGCGCTCTGGAGATTTCACGCGATTCATCACGGCATTGAAGAGTTGGACTGGATGGTTGCCTTCCGGGCGCATCCGGTGGACCAGATCGTCACCAAGGCTGTCTCGCTTCTGCCTGTATTCTTTCTGGGATTTTCGTTGGAAGCCATTACGGTATACCTCATCATCGCTAGCGGACACGCATTGCTTCTGCACGCCAACGTCAGGGTGAACTTCGGGCCGCTCAGATGGGTGATCGCAAGCCCTCAGTTCCACCATTGGCATCATGCCGATCAACGCGACGCCTATGACAAGAACTTCGCCAGCCACTTGGCCCTCATTGATGCGTTGTTCGGCACGTTCCATATTCCAGGCTCCAAAATGCCCGAGAAATATGGAGTCGATGAACCGATCCCGACGGACTATATCGGCCAGCACAGCTATCCATTTGTGCGCCGCGAGCAACAAAGCCGAAATGCGGCGGATGCCGTCGCAAAGCCGGCAACCGAGACATAAGCCAGGTAACGTTAGCGCATCTGCAACCCAGCGCCCGTCGGTTGTCACATCGATAGTGAACCCGGCACCATAAAGCCGTATCCGACCTGCAAGGCGATCATGCAAATCGACGCCACGGAGATAGGTACGCCAAACGGGACGACACCTTTGCGGTCAAGGTGTTGCACGTAGACGCGGAAGGCGCCTTGCGGCAGCAAGAGAGGATTTTTCACGACCATCGCCGCGGCGAGAGCGAAAAGCAGCAGCAATATGGAAAACCCGACCAGATCATTTCCGCCGACCAGAAACGGCACGACTGCCATCAGCTTGACATCGCCCGCGCCGACCTTTCGCAGCACCCAAAACGGAAAGAGCCCGACGAACAGCACAAGCGCGGCGATGGCGCTCATCCCCATGTCCCACCACGATCCGGACTGAAGCGACAAAAGCAGCAGCGACCCCGCCCCCAGGCAGAGCAGCAGCAGCACGTCGCGATTGGCTATCTTCTGTGTCGTGAAGTCCAGCCACGCAATCCTTGCAAGCAACGGTATGGCAAGTGCTTTCAGCAGCAGCACTTCGACGAGCAACATGCTAGCGCTCGATGTTCCGCACGCTCGACGACAGCAGCTTCAGATTGTTGGCCACTGTCGGATCGTTGGGCGCCAGTTCATAGGCCTTGAGGAAACTGCTGCGTGCGTCCTGCAGCTTGCCACGCAGCAAATAGGAGTAGCCGACGTTGTTGTAATATTCGGGTGACGCGCCAACCAGCTTGAAGGCCCTGCTATAGGCCCGGTCGGATAGGTCGAAGCGGTGAATGCGGTCGCATGAAGCGGCCAGCCCCATCCAGGCGCCGCCATCATTGGGCGCCAGTTGCGTCGCCTTGAAGAACAGCGCGCCGGCATTGCCGTAATTTTCCGCTCGGAACTGGTTCGTGGCTTCGGCGACGGCCTGGTCCGAGGCGTAATATTCGACGTTGCCGACTGTCTTCAACCCGTCGAAGGCATCGCCAAAGGAAGTCACGTCGCCTTTCGACGGCTCATTTGTGCGCACGACGCCGTCGGTGCTGTCCGCACCATTCGTTTGGCAACCGGCAAGCGCCATCAAAAGACTGGCTGCGGCTACGGCTGTGAGGCGCATTGGCCCTGTCATTTTGTCCCCCAAGAGCCATCCGACTCCATTTTAGAACCAAAGCATATAAACATTTAGAAGAAAATGCCCTTCATCCGGATGAGCACAGGCAACATGACGACCATCATCACGACCGGAAAGATGCAGAGGCCTAGCGGGATCATCATCTTGACCGGCAGCGCGTTGGCACGTTCCTCAGCACTCATGATTCTCTGGTTGCGCATTTCGTCGCTGTAAATGCGCAGGGCGTCCGTAAGACTGGTGCCCAATTCTTCCGATTGGCGAAACAGAACGGCCAGGGCGCGCGCCTCGTCAAGCCCGATGCGGTCGGCCAGTTCGCGCAAAGCCTCGCGCAACGGTTTGCCTGCACGCAACTGCAGGGTCACGATCGAAAGCTGAATGCCCAGCCATTTGTGGGTGCCGGCCAATTCGGCGCCAACGCGCTCCACCGCCGCCTCGAGACTCATGCCGGCATCAGCGCAGGTGATCATCATGTCCATGAAATCGGGAAAACCGCGCCGATAAACCTGCTTTTGCCGCTTTTCAAAGCGGTCAAGAGCAATGCTGGGAATGACAAGGCAGCCAAGCCCGATCACGGCTGAACCTGCAAATGCTATCAAGCCCGGCAATTGTGGAGGCAACACCTGCGATAGAACGGTGTAACAGACCAGAAAGCCCACGCAGACGGCGCCGAGGCGAGAGAGCGTGTAAATTACCGGCGCGCTTGACTGATAGAATCCCGCCCGAAACAGTTTCGCTTCCAGGGCATTCGGCTCGCCGCGTTCCTTTTCCAGGCCGCGGAAATAGGCATCGACCGGCCGCTGCGCGGAAATCCTGTTGAGCTCCTGCTGGGCATGGAGCGAGCGGCGATTGGTGATCCCCTCGGCCAAAAGGGTTTGCGTGACCAGCTTCCTCGTCTGGAAGACCGGAATGAGAATAAAGGCGCCCAACAAGAAAAGCGCCACTGCCGCCAGGAAGATGGCGAGAGAGAGCAGCGCTGCCGAATTCCCCAGGTTGGTAAACACGTCCATGCCCGCCATTAGAAATCGAAGTTGACCATTCGGTACATTATGAAGTCGCCCAACAGCGCCCATGATCCGAAGATCACAAACACTGGCACGATGATCGGGTTGCCCCAGACGTCACCGTAAAAGCTTGGAGCGGCGATCGACAGCACGCCAAGCATCAGAAGTGGAAACAGCGAGATTATCCAGGCCGACATCCGACCTTCAGCCGACAGCGCCCTGATCTTCATCCGCAATTTCCGGCGTTCACGCAACACCGACGACAGGTTAGAAAGTATCTCGGTGAGATTGCCGCCGGTCTTGGCCTGGATGGACAGCGACACCGAAAGCAGATGCAGGCCTTCGAAGCCGACACGCTCCGACAATTTTCGAACGGCCTGCTCCAGACTGAGGCCAAAGCTGATTTCGTCGGAAACAATGCCGAATTCAGTGCCGAGCGGATCGGGCATTTCACGAGCAACCAGCGCTATCGCGACGGTGGTTGGGTGACCGGCGCGCAGAGAACGCACGATCATATCGAGTGCATCGGGAAGCTGAATCGCAAATTTCTTGATGCGCTTGTCCCTGGCACTTCGCAAAACGAGAATCGGCAGAGCAAATCCGACAATCAAGAAGACGATGACGGCGACAATGACGGAAAAGTGCAGAATCAACGGCAAAAGGAGCGCCAGCACGAGGCCGGCGAGAAGGAAAACTGCCAGGAACGCCAGTGGATTGCCGGTGATGCCGGATTGCGTATAGAGCCGGTTAAGCGCGATTGCGCCGAAAATGAAGTCTCCCGACGCCGTCAGGCCGCGTTCCTGCAGCAGTCCCTGCAAACTCTGCTCGGCCGGCTTGTCTTCTCCCAGTCGCTGCAAGCGTCGATTTATGACGCCTGCCCGCGCTCGCCGCCCGGCGATTGAAAGAAAGAAGGATTCGGCGGCGAGAATGACGGATGCCGCTGCCAGCACATAGATGAAGTAGAGAAGGGTCTGGCCGGTCGGCATCAGAGTGGAACCTGCGGATTGAACGCATCTTTTGCGAAATGATACCCCATTGCCGCGGCTTCAGTGGCAAAACGCGGCCGCACACCGGTGGCGCGAAATTCACCGACAATCGCGCCGTCGGCGCGGACATCGCGGCGAACGAAGTGATAGATTTCCTGAAGCTGGACAACGTTGCCTTCCATGCCGGTCAGTTCCGATATGGAAGTGACGCGCCTGCCGCCGTCCGAGAGCCGTTGTGTCTGTACGATGATATCGATGGCCGAGGCGATTTGTGCGCGTATGGAATCATTGGTCATCGGCATGCCGGCCATGCCGACCATCTGCTCCAGCCGCGAGATCGCATCGCGCGGCGTGTTGGCGTGGATGGTGGTCATCGAGCCTTCATGGCCGGTGTTCATGGCCTGCAGCATGTCGAAGGCTTCCTCGCCGCGAACCTCGCCGACAATGATGCGGTCCGGCCGCATGCGCAGTGCGTTCTTCAGCAGCTCGCGCTGCCGAACCTCGCCCTTGCCCTCGACATTGGGCGGGCGCGTCTCCAGCCGTCCGACATGGGGCTGCTGCAGCTGCAGTTCCGCCGCATCCTCGATGGTGATCAGGCGCTCCCTGGACGGGATGTAGCTCGACAGCGCGTTGAGCAAGGTCGTCTTGCCGCTGCCGGTGCCGCCGGAAACCAGGATCGATTTGCGCGACTGCACGGCGATGCGCAGCAGATCGACCATTGGAGGGCGGATGGAATTGAACGCCATCAGGCGTTCGAGCGAATAGGGATTCTTGGAGAATTTGCGGATCGACACCAGCGGGCCGTCCACTGAGATCGGCCGCACCGCGATGTTAACGCGTGAGCCGTCTGCCAGCCGGGCATCGACCATCGGCGCCGATTCGTCGACACGCCGGCCGATCGCCGAGACGATCTTGTTGATGACGCGCAACAGATGGGCCTCGTCGCGAAAGCGGATCGCGGTTTCCTCGATCACGCCGTATCGCTCGATGAAGACACGCTTGTGGGTATTGATCAGAATGTCGGCAATCGAATCGTCTTTCAGCAATGGCTCGATCGGCCCCAGGCCAAGCATTTCGTCGGCCGTGTCGCTGGTCAGCTGATCGAGTTCGCGCGCGTTCAGCGGAACGTTGCGACCGCGCACAAACTCGCGCACGATGGGACGAATTTCGTTCAGGATCTCGTCCTTCGACGCGGTTTCGAGCGACGCGAGATTGAACCGGTCAATCAGATGTCGATGCAGATCGACTTTCAGCGCCAGGAACTCGTCGCCATGCGGTTCGAGATCGGCAACGGGCGTGACGCCGCCGGCAACTTGGAGGACCGCCATCGACTCCTGCTTTGGCTCGATCCGCGTCTCGCCACCCTTGATGAATCGCCCCAGCATAACCCCTTATACCCCTCCAGCGCATATTAGCGGAAACTAAACGTTAACCAAGCGCCGCACAAGCGCCGGGACGCCTCACGCCGAGGCAATACTTTCAACATAGTTAAGAAGCGGCGCCAGGAATATCGCTTTTGTTTCCGCCTTCCGCATCACCGGACTTGACTGGCTGACCAAGCTCTGCCCGAGCCTGCACTCCTTGCGTGCTACGCCAGAGGCACCTCGCTCCATAACTGGCTATAACCCCTTAGATATAAAGGAATATGCCGTGTAGCTAATTTAGGCAAATCTCCATTAGGCGGACGGCATAATTGTGAACGAATGGTTAAGACCGCTTGAAAAATTAGTCGAATCAAGCTCTTGCTGAAATTTAGCAGCGCGCCGAATTCCAAAGTACATGTATTGGAAAGTTAAGGAACCGTTAATCCCGTTTGACTCCGCATTTTTTCGAGACCTAGGATCGAGATGACGGGGGATGCTTGGGTATGGGGTTCATCCTTGGCTCTGTCTCGTCGGGTTCTAACCTCCAAAGGGAGAAATTGACATGAAGAAGCTCATGACGATGACCCGGCAGTTCCGCGACGACGAAAACGGCGCTGCTATGGTCGAGTATACGGTCCTGCTCGGCATCATCACCGTTGCGGTCATCGCCACTGTGGTGTTGGTCGGCACCTGGGTTGGCGGAAGGTGGACCGCGCTCAACACCGCCCTCCAGGCTGCTACCCCAGCCGCGTGATTCTCTTGCAGGGCCAGAGCCGTAAAGTCCTGGTCCTGTCCTCAGAACGGGAGGTCGATCGACCTCGGTTGGCAGGCCGGAATACGCGCAAAGACTGGCATGATTTCGTTCACAATGTTGCCTTTGCGTGTAGGCTGCCGATTTTGAAGATGATGTGAATGGGTATGAATTTCATCCCCGTTCGTCTCGTCGGGTTAAGGGAGAAATTGGCGTGAGGAAGCTTATCACTGTGGCCCGGCAGTTCCGCGACGATGAAAAAGGCGCTGCCATGGTCGAATATACGGTGCTGCTCGGCATCATTACCGTGGCCGTCATAGCCACAGTAATCTTAGTCGGCACGTGGGTGGGTGGCCAGTGGACGACACTGAATACCACTCTGCAAGCAGCTACGCCTGCGGCCTAGCCGCCGGCAACTAAACTAAGTGGTTGGAGAGGCACATACGGGCCACACCAACTTTAGCTAACATTCAGGCCCGGGTTGTAAACCTGGGCCTGACATCGGTCGCTGCGGGCGAACCCCGCACTGTGGACTTGGGGGCTTGGGCTATGCGTGCAAATACTGTCATCATGATCGTTCTCGCCGGCGTGTTCGGCGTGCTTGCAGTGGTGCTCGCCAATATCTGGCTGGCCAATCAGCGCAGCGCGCTTGCGCAGACGAATGATATCCAGCGCGATACGGTCGTCGTGGCCGCGGTGGCGCTGAAGTTCGGTGACACGCTGTCTGCTGACAAATTGCGCGAAGTCGCATGGCCGGCGGGCGCGGTTCCGGCCGGCGCCTTCAAGACAACGGAAGATCTCCTGACGAAAGACGTCCCCCCTGGCGGAGGCTCCAAGCAGGCGTTGCAGTCGATCGGCGTCAACGAACCCGTCCTTGCCAGCAAGATCACCGGTCCTGGCCAGCGCGCCACGCTTTCGGCGGTGCTCGGCGAAGGCATGAAGGCCGTGTCCATCCGCGTCAACGACGTGCTTGGTGTCGCCGGCTTCGTCTTCCCGGGAGACCGGGTCGATGTGCTGCTGACGCGCACCGTGCGCGACAGTGACGGCAAGGACCAGAGTTTTGTCGACGTGCTGCTGCAGGGCATGAAGGTGCTCGCCGTCGACCAGGTGGCCGACGAAAGCAAGGACAGCCCGACCGTCGTCAAATCGGTCACGCTCGAGGCCAGCACCAAGGATGCACAGAAGCTGACGCTGGCAGCGGGTGCCGGCCAATTGTCGCTGGCGCTTCGCCAGGCCGCCGCCAGCAAGGGCGAAACGACGGAGCGGGTGACGCTTTCCGACCTGACCGGCGAAATGCCGGCCGACGTCGCCAAAAAGCAAGCCGAACTCGCTAAGCAGGCCGCGGCCGAGGCTGCTGCGGCAGCCGAACGTCAGCGCGCGGAAGATGCGCAGAAGCGCGCCGACGACAAGATCGCGGGATTGGCACAGGCCGTGGACCGAGTGGGAAGCAAGCTCGATGAGTTGGGCAAGGTCAAGCCGACTCCGGCCGCGGCCTCCGCGCCGGAAGTCCGGGAAGTCGTCAAATATGTCACACCTGAGCCGCCGTCGCATGCCACCGTGGGCGTTTTTCGGGGGGTGAAGCTCGAGACATATGACGTGCCGCGACAACCATGATAAGCTGCAACTAATAAAATGGGGCTGTCATTGGCAGCAATCGGGGAGACGGGGATGCAGGGGTTCTGGGTAAGGATGGCGGCGGTCGCGCTGTCCTGTTTCGCGACGCTACCAACGTGGAGTCTGGTGGCCGATGCCGCGGACCGCTTCATCGATGTGTCGAACCCCAGCGTTCATCGTGTTTTCCTGCCGATGTCGCAGTCGGTGACGATCGCGGTGAACGCCACCCTTGGCGATATCGTCGTCGGTGACGAAAAAATCGCCGACGCGCAGCCGATGACCGACCGCACGCTCTATGTCATCGGCAAGGGTGCCGGCACCACCACGGTCAATCTGTTCTCACCTGAAAAGCGCTCGCTCGGCGTCATCCAGATCGAGGTCGGCGTCGACGTCAGTGACATGGCGCAGGCGATCCGCCAGGTGGCGCCAAGGTCGCGCGTCGAAGTTGCCTCGGTCAACGGACGGGTCAGGCTGGGCGGTCATGTCAAGGACGGTGCCACGCTGGCGGCGATCCTGGAGGTGGCGAAGCAATATGGTCCCGACGACATCATCAATTCCGTCACGGTCGACGAAAGCCAGCAGGTCAACCTGGAAGTACGCGTGCTGGAGGCCAAGCGCAATGCTGGCCGCGACCTGGGCGTGTCGATCAGGGGCAACAACAGTCGTGGTACGACTCAAGTCGGAACGGGGATTACCGCCGTCGACAAGGACAAAGAGGTGCTCGGCACCGGCGGTTTTCTCAGCGACCTCCTGTCCAACTCTACGCCATTTGGGGCGCTGCTCACCCGCGTCATCGACAGCAACATCAAGGTCGACCTGTACATCGAGGCGCTTGAGGCCAAGGGCGCGGTGCGCACGCTTGCCAATCCCAATCTCACCACGCTCTCCGGCGAGCAGGCCAGCTTCAACGCCGGTGGTGAAGTTCCTATCCGAACTCTCGACAAGAATGGCGAGATCAGCATCGTCTACAAGCAGTTCGGTGTTAATCTTCTGTTCACGCCGGTCGTACTCGACGACGGCAAGATCCACATGAACCTGGCTCCGGAAGTCAGCGACCTGAACGGTTTCACCATCGCCGGCGACCCGATTTTCACCAACCGCAAACTGTCCACCGTCGTCGAATTGCGCGACGGCCAGAGCTTTGCGGTCGGCGGCCTTCTGTCCACCAAGACGACCAAGCTGCAGAACCAGGTGCCATGGCTCGGCCAGGTGCCGGTCATCGGGACGCTGTTCCGCAATTCCAGCAACCAGAAGGAAGAGACGGAGCTCGTCGTCATCGTCACGCCGCACCTCGTGCGCCCGGTGAAGCCCGGCGAGCAGTTGGAGACGCCGTTCGACAAGACGCGGCCCGCCAACGACCCGGAATTCTTCGTGCTCGGTCAGCTCGAGGTGAACAAGGACATGATCCGAAAATATGAAACGGGCGACGGCGTCACCGGCCCCTATGGCCACATGCTGCAGTTCAAATCGAAGGACAAGATGCTCTATGTCAAGAAATAGCGCCTTGATCCTCATTATTTGCACTGGCCTGCTGACGGGCTGTGCAGCGGACTATCTGAATCACTACGATTCGGTGACTTTGGCCGCCGGCGACACACAGAAATACAATTCAATGCTGCAGACGGTCGATCCGCTCAATCCGGCCTCCAGGAATACGCATATCGAAGGCGACGGTGCGCGCGCCGCCGCCGTTGCCCACAACTACAAATTTCCACCGCCGCCGCCCCCACCACCTGCCATCACGGTCAATGTTGGCGGGGCGGGGTCGGGTGTGACGACGACGCCGTAAACTGAAACGGAAGGATGCGGTTTCAGCGCGCCGGGCCAGACGAGGAACCTGGCGTCAGGGAGCAAAGAGTAAGGCCATGCTGCGGACCATTCGCGCGTTCTGGCACGATCAGAGGGGAATAGCGCTGATCCTCGTCAGCGTTACACTGCCGGCGATCATCGGCTTTTCGCTTCTGGCGATCGACATGAGCCGGGTGAACAATCTGCACAACGACCTGCAGAAGGGTGCCGATGCCTTTGCGTTGGCTGGAGCCGCCGAGCTTGACGGCTTGCCTGGCTCATGGGCCAGAGCCGAACGCGCCATGGCGAAACTTGTTATCAACCAGGCCGCATTCTCGACCGTTGGCGCTACTGGCCGCTTCACTTTGATGTCCGGGCAACCGGGCGGCACCGCACAATGCAACAGCGCCGGCAACATTTCGTGGTGTTTCCTCAAGAGCTTACCTGCATCAGACGGAGCTCCGGTCACCAGCGCAAATTATGCCAATGCAACGCAATCCATCGGCGAAGATGAAACCGTATTCATTGAAGTGAAGGTGGCGCCGACCGGTTTCGCCGCAATATTCCCGGCGTCGTTTCTGACCGGCAATTCGGCCAGTAACAGCTTCAACGTGGCTGCCAAGGCGACCGCCGGGTTTACATCGGGCGTCTGCGATTACACGCCCGTTTTCATGTGCAACCCGTATGAGGACACATCCATTACCGGCGGCGTCACGCTGGAACAGGCGGCACAAACCAGGCAATACCGCCGGCGCCAGATCGTGCTGCGGGGCGACGGATCCTACTTTCCCGGCAACTTCGCTTTCCTGGCTTCTCCGTTCGGCAATGGCGCCAACCAGCTTGAAAAGATGCTCGCCGACTCCAAGCCGCAGAATTGTTATTCGCGTGACGGCGTCGACACCGAGCCGGGACAGAACGCCGGGCCTGTAGAGAATGGCATCAACTCGCGCTTCGGCATCGATTCGTCGAACTACTCGGACGGACCTGGGGTCAATGTGCGCAAGGGTGCCAGGAACGGCAGCCAGTTCGTCAAGAGCAACAAGGTCGACTACGAAACGGACCCGACAAAGGGTGTCGGGCTTGAGCGTGACTCGTGCCAGATCGCCGGCAACTGCACCTTGATGGGCGGCCGCATGGGCGACGGTGACTGGAATTTCGCGCGCTACTGGGCCGCCAATCATCCCACACGTGCCGTGCCGGCGGCTCTGTCGGGTACCGGCGCCAATCTCCCGACACGTTATGAGGTCTATCGCTACGAGATCGACAACAATATCTATCAGGATCCTGCAGTCGGTGGCGAAACGGGTATCCCGCCTGCGGCGGCAGGCACCCCGATCTCGATCCCAGACCGCCGGTTGCTTTACGGCGCAATCCTGGACTGCAATGCGCTTCAGGCTTCGGGCACGAATTTCAGCGGCCGCCAGACGGGCATTCCAGTGAGGAGATTCGGCAGCTTCTTCATCACCGAGCCTATCAAGAACGGGAAGGATATCTACGTCGAGTTGGTCGACATCACCGGCAAGGGCGGCAACGGTACGCTCGACAACTACCTGCGCGACGAAGCGCAGCTTTACCGGTGACCGCGATGTTCAAGATGCTGTCCCGATATATAGATCGATTTCGTCACGATCAACGCGGCGCGGTGATCGTCGAGATGACATTGATCACGCCGCTGATGCTGGCCTTGTCGGCGGGAGTGTTCGAGTTCGGCAACCTGATCCATGACAAGCTGCTGATGGAGGCCGGGCTTACAGACGCCGCTCGCTATGCCGCGCGCTGCAACAGTCAATTGTATACCGACTCCGGACTGGCGGCGATCGACTGTGCCACCATTGCCGCGAACATCGCCGTCTACGGAAAGCCATCCGTAACCGTTGTTAACGGCGTCGTGACCGATACTGCGCGCGTCAGCGGCTGGCAGACATCGAATGTCACCGTGACCACCAACAACTCCTGCCAGGATACCGTGGTGGGCGGCGTTACCCAATATCGCGCCACCACGGCACAAGTCTGCACCGTACGCGCGTCCGGTACCTACCCATACACCGGTGTCGGGATGCTGTCATTCATCGGCATCGGGCCGATAACGCTGCAGGGCTCCCACGACGAGCGGTTGATCCGGTTCTGATCATGATCCAGCGCTTCGCAAAATCGGAAGACGGCGCGGCGATGGTGGAAATGACCATCGTATCGACGCTGCTGTTCTCGCTTGTCCTGGGGTTCGTCGATTTCGGCTATGCGTTCTATCAATGGAATGCGGCCACCAAGGCGGTTCAAGTCGGCGCCCGGCTGGCGTCGATATCGGATGCGGTGGCAACCAACCTCGCGACCGCGGGGCCGATCTCGTCTCCCGGCGCCCCGATTGTCGCCGGCGCGTATGGTCCCTTCGTCTGCACCTACACCGCCGGCACGGGCGGCTGCAGCAACGGCGGCGGCTTCAGCGCCGCCAATTTCAGTCGCATCTTTCGTGGCGACACCGCAAACACCAATGACGACGCCTGCCCGGCGCTGGCGGCAAACCAGCGGGCGGGCATGTGCCATTTCTTTCCGGGCCTGCTGCGCAGCAACGTCGTCGTCACCTACTCGGCGAGTGGTTTGGGCTATCAGACCCGGCTAGGTGGTCCGGTGCCGACAATCACCGTCAATCTGCAGAACAGGACCTTCCAGTTCTTTTTCCTCCAGGGACTGATGGGTTTCGCCAACATCAACATGCCCTCCATGCTGAGCACGGTCACGGGCGAAGATCTGAAGAGCATCTGGCCATGAACGCCATCAACACCAAGGTTACTCCGACCAAGCGAAAGCAGGTGGCGCTGTTTTCGTCGGATCCGAATTTCAAGCGCGACGTGGCGACGCGGCTCGATGCGCTGGCGATCTATGACGTCAGGGTTTCCGAGACGGATGATTTTCTCAAAGGTCCGCCAGCCGATACGCGCCCGGGCATCGTCATCCTCGATCTCGGCGGCGGCGAGTTGCTCGGCAAGCCCGGCATCGTCGAGGCGCGCGCGCTGTGGGCGACGGTGCCGCTGATCGCGGTTTCCGATGAGCTGACGTCGGAACAGACGCGCGTGCTGGTGCGCATGAACGCCTCGGACTGGCTGCACAAGCCGCTCGACGGCAAGGAACTGCTCAATGCGGTGACCTTCCACGACACCGGCAACCAGGGCGCCAAAAGCCGGATCATCACCTTCATCAGCGCCAGCGGCGGCGCCGGCGCCACGACGCTGGCGCTTTCGGCGGCCGAATTCCTCGCCTCGAAATCGGCAGAGCGCGCGGCTTCGACCTGCCTGGTCGATCTCGACTTCCAGAGCGCCAATTGCGGCGCCTATCTCAATCTGTTCAACCAGTTCGATCTCGCGGGCATTATCAACCAGCCGGAAAGGCTGGATGTCGAGCTGATGGATGTCATCAAGCTGACGCGCCCCTCCGGTCTCACCCTCTACGCGTTCGAGAGACCGCAACTGCCCTTCGAGCCGCACGGCAGCGATTTCGTCTTCCGGCTCCTGGACCTCGTCGCCTACCGCTTCGACGACATCGTCATCGACCTGCCGAATATCGAAACGCCCTGGCACAATTCGGTGCTGTCGACCAGCGACGAGATCTTCATCGTCTTCGAACTCAACGTCGCTTCGCTGCGGCAAGGCAAGCGGCTCTACAAGAAGATCCGCGAACTGCGCGGCAATGCGGTCAGCATCACGCTCGTCGCCAACAAGCACAAGCGCAAATGGTTCGGGAACCATTTTTCGCGCAGCGAGCTCGAGAAGATATTCAAGGCGCCGCACATCAAATCGGTCGCGCTGGACAACGCTCTTCTGACCGATGCCTTGAACCGGGCGATCCTGCCCTCCGAAGTGGACGGCAGGGCGCGCTTCAACAAGGATCTGAAGAAGATGTTCAAAGAGCGGCTCGATGACGCTGCCCGCTAGAGAAGGCCTCGTCCCCAGGCTGGCCGGCACCTGCGTGCTTGGCCTGGTGCTGGCGATGTCCGCCCAGGGCCTCGCCGAGGCGCGGTCGGGGCTTTCGGATCGGCCGCCGCTGCCGGCGATGGGCCCCAGCCTGCGCAAGGCGGTTGCCTTCGCGACCACCGAACAGCCGGGAACGATCATCATCCGCAAGAGCGAGAAGGCGCTTTACCTGGTGACCCGCCAGGGCCAGGCGTTGCGCTACCAGATCAGCGTCGGGCGTGACGGATTTGGCTGGACCGGGGTGGTGAAGGTCGGTGCCAAGACGGAATGGCCGCAGTGGCGCCCGCCCCGGGAAATGCGCGCCCGCCAACCGGAACTGCCGGAGCTGGTGCCCTCGGGTCCTTATAACCCCTTGGGCGCGCGGGCGCTGTATCTGCTGCGGGACGGACACGACACGCTCTATCGCATCCATGGCACCAACGATCCCTCGGGCGTGGGATTCGATGGCACGTCGGGCTGCTTTCGCCTTACCAACACGGATGTGATCGATCTTTTCAAGCGCGTGCCGGTTGGCACCAAGGTGGTGGTTCAATGACGACGATCAGCGACCCGCATGTACCGACTGTCTCGGCCGAGCCGATCGAACCGCAACTGCTCGGCAGGGATGCGAGCCGGTCGCGGCTGGCGGTCGTCGTCGGCGTTGGATTGACCCTGTTTGCCGTGCTGAACGCAACCGCCGCCATCTACCTCTATCGAGGCATCAGCGACCTGCGCACCGTGGAGGGACGTCTTGAGGAGCTCGGTGCGTTCGAGCAGCGGATCGTCGCCCGGCTCGATATGGTCAACAACGGTTTTCAGAGCCGGTTCGAAAAGCTGGACAGCCAATTGCAGGGCAATTTCAACGAAATCAACGGCAACATAGCCCGGTTGCAACAAAACCCTTCCTCGGCGCGCGACGCTGACGTCTCGGGCGCGCCGGAGCCCGTCGTCACGACGAGTACCGTGGCGGAAGCTTCTCCGGACACCGAAGTCGCGGCGGGGCCTGCAATTGCCGATACGCCGCGGCCACCCAAGAGAAGGGTTGCCGCCGCGCCCCCGGGCCCGAACCCGGCCTACCAGCGAACGGAAACGCCGGACGGCAAGGTCTATTATCGCAAGATCAATTGAGGCGTATCGGGGTTCCGGTGAGGCCGAACGGAGCTGAGCTTCATGCAGTTGCCGACGTCCGGACGTTTTCGAAACGCCCTATGCCAGACTAAAGATCCCGTCCCAAAGTCATGAGACGCAGGGCCAGAGCCTCACCGCGCACTCGTGTCTCGCGAAGGAACGCGACGTGACAGTACGCGCAGGCCGCGAAGCCCAGAACGAGCACCAGGCTGTTCTGCCAGGTAAAATCGATCTTCAGGGCGAATTGGAGGCCGTTGGACATCGGAAATGCCGCGACCGTGCTCGCCGTCTCCGAATGACTGCTGGACGCGATCATCAGTCCGGCAAAGAGCAGCGCGACGTGGTTGGCCAGGAAGAAGGCGGCCGCCGGTCTCACACGGCAAGCGCTCCAGAACACCAGTGCCGCGGCAACCAGGATGACGGCATCCAGGGCCATCGAACCGTAGAGATACGGGTCGATCTGTTGCCAGAACATCGCCGACAAGGGCCGCAGTTCAAGCCAGATCCTCCACATGGCGGGGCTGGCGGGATAGCTCCCGAGCAGCATGGTCGCCATTCGCTCGCAGGCCAAAACCACCAGGATGAAAGCCGGAAAAGCGAAGAGTAGTATCGGCCTGCGCTTCATTTTAACCTCTACAATCTGGCATCAGCATAGATTGCAGAGATTGAGCGAGGCTTAACGCAAGGGCGCCGCTATGCCCCTGCTGGGCCGTATCGGCCCTTCATGCCGTGGTCGCATGATCTTGGCCGAACGCCGCCAAATTTCCACGGCCGCCTTCCCGCCCATGCAGGCTTTACACGATTCCGCCAGCATCGAGCCGTATATGCGTCTGGACTTTTCCACACTAGGCGGCGCTTGGCTGAAGCCGCGGCCAACCTTTTTTTGTGCCATTTTTGCTACATTTCCCAACCTTATGGCTCAGATGAGCGATTTATGTTCCCCTAAATTAATAATAACTCACATATTTTCTTGAAATTGTTGGATAGTCGCCTGAGACAGGGTCAGGCTTGGATCAGCGCCCGCAAAAGGGCGCAGGGGAATGTTGGGGCGGGTTAAATGAATACGAGAAGCATCTCGACTGTGGGCAAGCGCCTTGGTCTTTTGATGGCGGCTACGATGCTGACCTGCGCAAGTGCGAGTGCGCTTACGCTCAAGGAAGCGATGGCGGTCGCGGTCGAATCCAATCCCGAAATCGGCCAAGCCATAGAAAATCGCGAAGCAATCGAGTTCGAGCTGCGTCAGGCCAAGGGCCTCTATCTTCCCAGCGTCGACGTGGAAGCGTCGACCGGGGCTCGCCGTCTCGACAATTCCTCCCGACGCGCGCTCTCGATAGAGCATGACGCACTTTATCCGGCGGAAACCGATCTGACGGTTTCGCAGACGCTCTATGACAGCGGCGCAAGGCGGGCCGAATTGAACCGCCAGGCCTCGCGCGTCGACGGCGCGTCGTTTCGTGTGCTGGAGCGGTCTGAATTCATCGGACTCTCGGTTGTCCAGGACTACCTTGAATACATGCTTCAGGCTTCGATCGTGGCAGAGGCAAAGAAAAACCTGGGCTTCCACCAAGCAATCCTCCACGACATCCAGGAAGGCATTGCTGGCGGCGGGTTGAACGAGGCCGACCGGCAACAGGCCGAAGAGCGCCTGTTCGCGGCCAAGGCCCGCATGCAGGAAGCCTCGGAGGAGCTGGAGGCCTCGAGGATCCGGTTCTTCAAGACCGTCGGGAAGCCCTTGACCAATGCATCGAGGCCGGCCGATGTTTCCGGCGCGCTGCCAAGGTCGCTGGACGATGCGATTGGCCTTGCGCGGGAGAGCAATCCGCGCGTCCATATGGCCAACAGCGATATCGCCGCCGCGGCTTCGCTGGTGGATGCCGCTCGCGCGAAATACGGCCCCTCGGTCGTCGCCGAAGGCGTCGCCCGGGCTGGGTATGACATCGACGGTGACAATGGCGACACATCCGACCTGCAGGCACGCCTGGTGCTGCGGTGGAACCTGTATAGGGGCGGCATCGACAAGGCCAATGAGCAAGAACAGATCCGTCGCACCAGCGAGCAGCGGCTTGCGCAGCACCAGGTGCTGCGGGAAATCGAAGAAGCCGTTCGCACATCGTGGGATCGCCGCTTCCGGCAAGCCGACCTGGCAAAAACGCTGAAGCTGCAGGCCGCTTCCAACGAGAAGCTGGTCGCGTCCTATCGCGAGCAATTCAAGGTCGGACAGCGCTCGCTGCTCGATGTGCTGGATGCGCAGAATACGCGTTTCAACACGGCGACACTGGCCGACACAGCATCCTACGCCTCTCTTTTCGCCCAATACCGGCTTCTCGCGGCCACCGGGCAGTTGCTGAAAACGATGGACATCCGCCCGCCAAAGCAGGCCGCGGCCTATGCGCGGACCGAGTTTAGCGCACCGGAAACGGCTGACACGGAAACCTATGCGCGCACGCCGTCGGAACAGAAGAACGACCTGCCATTCGATATCCTGGCACCGGTCAGGAAAAAGTAAGCGGATGTAAGGACCGATCGAAAGTCCCTAAGGACAGATCGTGAATCAGCAACCCAACATCCTCTCCCCGAAGGAGGCGTTCAAGGCCTGCTTCTCCGCCATTGCCGGGTATCTCGGCAGGCCGAGCGCGCAAACGGTGCTGTTCGCCGGCGTGCCACTATCGGACACGCATATCGACATCGAAGCCATCCGGCATATTGCCGAGCGCATTGGCCTCGAAATCACCGAATTCAGCCATCGCGAGTTTCTTCGGGGACGCATCGACCTCCCCGCCATCGTGTTTCGCGTCAGTCAATTGCCGGTTGCCCTGCTGGCCGAAACGGAGGACGGCGCATTCACGACCGCTCCCCAGGAAGACGGCCGCGTAACCATCACGAAATCCGAATTGGCCGCCAGCTACATCAGTGGCGGCGTTTCCTTCTCGATAACATACGCCAACACTGCCGAAGGGATGAATGTCGGTTCGGCGCCGAAGATCGAGCGGCGACATTGGCTGACGGGGACGATGGGTCCGTTCTGGCGCACCTATTCGAAGGTTATCCTGGCGGCAATCTTCATCAACATGCTGGCCATCGCCTCGCCGATCTTCACCATGAACGTCTATGACAGGATCTTGCCGAACAAGGCGATATCGACGCTATGGGTGCTGTCGATCGGCATCGCCGCGGTCATCCTGTTCGACCTGCTTCTGAAGACCGCCAGAGCGTCCCTCATCGACTATGCCGGGCGCAAGGCGGATCTGCGCATTTCCTATTTGCTGTTCGAGAAAGTGCTGAACTCGTCCCTGTCGGCGCGGCCAGGCTCGACAGGCGAATATGCAAATCGGGTGACGCAGTATGAATTCGTGCGCGAATTCTTCACGTCCAACACCATAAGCGTGTTTATCGACACCGCCTTCGTTTTCGTCTTTCTCCTGGTCATCTATGCGATCGGCGGATGGCTGGTCATCATACCGGCGCTGGCCTTCGTGGCTTCCGTGATCGTCGGGCTGATCACGCAACGACGCATCGGCAAGCGTGTCGCGGCCTCCATGAACGAGGCCTCGCAACGGCAGGCCCTGCTGGTCGAATCCATCTCCACGCTGGAGACGATCAAGTCGCTGCGGGCCGAGGCGTATCTGTTGCGAAAATGGGGAGAGCACTCCAAGAACGCGTCCAACACATCCGAGAAGATCAAGCAGCTTTCGGCGGCCGCCGGCAACATAACGCAGGCCATCCAGCAGATGGTCACCGTCGCCCTGATCGTGGCCGGCGCCTACGCCTTCTCGGAAGGACACGTCTCCACCGGAGCCATTATCGGCACCGTGATGCTGGCCGGCCGGGCGGTGTCTCCACTTGGCCAGATCGCCATCACCTTGTCCAGGCTTCGCCAGGCCATGCTCTCCTTGCGCATGGTGAACTCGATCATGGCGCAGCCGGAGGATCGCCCGGATACGGTGGGTTTCGTCAACCGGCCCATTCGCAACGGCGCCATGGTGTTCAGAAATGTCGGCTTTGTCTATCCGGGCTCCGAGAACGAGGTCCTGACCGGCCTGAATTTCTCGGTGAAGCCAGGTGAGCGCATCGGCATCATCGGTCGCATCGGTTCGGGAAAGACAACGATGGGCCGGCTGATCGGCAGGCTCTTCCTGCCGACGTCAGGCGAGCTGCTGCTGGACGGGATCGACATCCGCCAATACCACCCTTCGGAGGTTCGCGCCGCGGTCGGGATCGTCGCGCAGGCCAACGATCTGTTTTCCGGCACCATCAAGGAAAACCTCCTGATGGCATGTCCGGAGGCGACCGATGAGCAGATCGTCGAAGCGGCAAAGGCTGCCGGCGTCGACGATTTCGTCTCCCGTCACCCGCGTGGCTACGACATGAATGTCGGCGAGCGCGGCACCAATCTCTCGGGCGGCCAGAGGCAGACTATGGCGATTGCCCGTCTGTTGCTGACCAGACCGAAAATCGTCTTCCTGGACGAGCCGTCGGGTTCGATGGACCTGGCTTCCGAGCGGCAGCTGATCAAGCAGCTCAAAGTGGCTTTCGACCGGAACACGACGCTGATCATTTCAACGCATCGCTTCAGCATGCTCGAACTGGCCGACCGTCTTATCGTCATCGAGCAAGGCAGGATCGTTGCCGATGGACCAAAAGACCAAGTGATACAGGCGCTGCAGAAAACAAGCACCTGAAAAACAGACTTATTGAACGCATTCAATGCGTTGGGGTTGTAGGACATGCTTGCAAGGGAAGACCGGCCGCCGCTTTTCGCGTCGGCGTCCTTGTTCATCATAGGGGCACTCTTTGTGTCATCCGTCGCCTGGGCGTCCTTTGCCGAGGTCGACGAAATCGCGCGCGGCGAAGGCAAGGTCATACCGGCTTCCAAGACCCAGATCATCCAGGCCAGCGAGCCGGGCGTCGTTCAGGAAATTGCCGTGAAGATCGGGCAGATCGTCAAGAAGAACGATCTCATCATCCGCCTCGACAACACGATGAACACGTCCAGCCTCGGTGAGCAACAGGCCAAGGCACGGGCGCTCCAGACGCGCATTGCACGGCTGAAATTCGAGCAGACCGGCAATATCGACGGTCCATTTCCCTGTCCGGCCGAAATCCAGAAGGTCGCGCCGGAAATCTGCGACAACGAGCAGAAGCTGCTGGTTGCGCGCCGTGACAACTTCCAGGTCAAGCTGTCGGTCCTCAAGTCGCGTCTCGACCAGCGCCTGAACGAATTGGACGAAGCCAACGCCAATCTCGATCGCCTCACCAAGAATCTCGAAGTCAGCGACCGGGAAACGGCGCTGGTCGAATCCATGGCCAAGAAGGGGCTGATGGCCAAGACCGAGCAGATCCGCGTCGAGCGGGAGCAGACCGAACTGCATGGGCAGCTGAAGCTCGCCGGTGAAACCATCAAGAAGGCCAAGGCGGCCACAACCGAAGCCCAGCTTCAAGTCAACGAACTCGGCCTGCAGTTGCAACAGGAGGCGCTGAGTGACCTGACCCAGGCGCTGGCCGATCTTTCGGTCGTCGATGAGACCATACGCGGCGCCACCGACAAGGTGGCGCGCACGGACATCCGCTCGCCTGTCGACGGCATCGTCAACACGCTTGACATCAACACGGTCGGCGCCTTCGTACAGCCCGGCGCGGTCGTGGCCGGCATCGTGCCCACATCCGAGACCCTGCTGGTCGAAGCGCGGGTTTCACCGCGCGATGTTGCCTTCATCCGGCCGGACCAGGACGCGTTGATCAAGATTACCGCCTATGATTTCTCGATCTTCGGCGGCATCGAGGGCAAGGTCTCCAACATCACCGCCGACAGCCTGGTCGACCAGAAGACTGGCGAGCCCTACTACCAGGTGCGCGTCGCAACCGAGAGGTCGACGCTGACGCGAGATGGCAAGAGCTATTCGATCATCCCCGGCATGATCTGTTCGGTCGATATCAAGACCGGGCGCAAAACCATCCTCACCTATCTGATGAAGCCGATCAACAAGGCACGCGAGGAGGCAATGAGTGAACGATAGCGCCACCTCTCCCGCCGCCGATCGCGAGCGGCTGCTGCCACCCATGGCTACTGAGGATTTCGGGCTGGAATTCCGGGTCGTGGCGCGTGGCGGCACGCGACGCGGCATTCGTCTGGAGCGGGCATTCTGGACCACGCTGAAGCAGATGGCCGAAAGCCGCAAATGCACGATCGGCATGCTGATCGACGAGATCGCCGAAAGCCATGCCCACACAGGAAACCTGACGTCGGCAATCCGGGTGGCCTGCATGCGCGGACTGGCCGACGAAAACCAGACCTTGCGAAGGCTCGCGTCGATCAAGACGATCAACGCCATTCTGGTCGCCTGCCCGTCGCCGGCTTTTGCGCTTTCATCGTCGAAGAGGATCCTGACCTTCAACGCGCCGTTCCAGCAACTGGTCAGGCGTCAATTGCCGGCCGCGCCAAGCGAAGATGCGCGCCACGACCTGAAGCTTGCCCTGGATCTCAATGTCGCTGACATATTCGCGCGGCTCGACGCCAATGGCGAAACGCCGGTCGCCACCGGTTTCGTCATTGGCGCGGGCGACCGCCGCTACCGGGGGCAATTGAATGCGGTGCGAGCGCCGGTGCTCGAACCGGAGCTGCTGATGGCCTTCGTTTTCGGCGGCTAGTGCCTATCGCCCGAAAGTGACCCAGTTCTGGGGAGACGACATGAGAGCGAAGGCGTGCCGAACCGGTGCTTCGCTTGGCTATGCTATGGCTGCAGGCCCTCGCCAGGTGCGACCGTCGCAAGGCCGCCCTTGATATCGGCGACCTGGGCCGCGCCGGGCCTAGTGCCGTGGATCCACGCGCGGTCGGTGCTGAACGAGTACAATGGCACGTAGTCTGGAAGATCGCTGTCGCGCGAGACGACGTTGCTCAGGCTGTCCAGAATGAAGACGCCGCTGCCGGTGCTGACGGACAGCACGGCATGAAAGAAACCGCGCTTGCGATCCTGCAGGACGACGAGCGACATGCTCTGCGCCGGAATGCCGGCACGCAGCAGCGCCGCCATCTTGAGAATGGCGAAATCCTCGCAGTCACCTGCCCGTCGCTCGAGAGTTTCCGAAGGCTTGGCCCAGTAGTCGAGCTTGCCGTAAACCACGCTGTCCTTCTTATAGGCGATCGCGTGATTTATGCTCGAGTTGATGAAGGACAGCTTGTCGACAAACCGCTTGTCCCTGGCGGCATTGACGATCGCCGTGAAGATGCTGTTCTTGCCGTCGCACGCAGTGCCCGTGGAACAGTCGACGATTGCCTTGTAGACCGGCGCCCAACGCGCGGAGACCGGAAAATTATGCATGGACAGCGCAACCGATCCGAACACGCCGGGAATGATCGCCGCCGTCTTGATGGGATCGATCCCGGCATTGCCTTGCACCGCCGAAGAGCCGGTTTCCTGATCGCTGCTGGCTGGACCGTAGCTGCCAAGAACCACACCGATTCTGTAGGCCGAGGCCGGCTGCCAAGGCTGCCGCCGCAGCAGCGAAATGCCGCCGAGGACAGGAGGCGTTTCGACGTTCGCCAGCAGCGAATCGACACGATCGGCGCTGGCTGGGAACGTGCTGGCGAACGATGGATGCGACAGGCCGAGAATGCCGATTGCCAGCAGCAGCGCTTTGAGCCCGGTTGCCCCCAGGGCAGATTTTTCTTTTGTCATAACGCCCACCTTTGACTGTGGACGCTACCAATCTCGTCTCAAATTATTGGAAAGGAAGGTGGATAAATTTCCAGTACTTCATGTCAGTTGTTTTTTGTAAAATTTTATACAAATTTATACTTCTGTTTACCAAGCAACCAAAGCCGGACCCGCCAAACGGATTGCACATCGGCCAATGTATATCAGGTTATATGTTTCGAGTTTACCACGCATAAAAAATGCCGAAGCCTGCATACCAGAATATATGAAACAGATTGCGGGGCAGTTGCAAAGTAGAAGTGGCCCATGTCTCTTTCCGGGAAATGCCGGAGGGGTTTGGCTATGACCACCAGTAACGATTTGGACACCGTCTCTCATTCCTGGGACGAGCACTCTGAACATAACGGCCTGCCGTCGCAGGCGATGCAGGTCGCGGAGGCCAGCCCGGCGCAAAAGGCGGCTCCGGCCGCCGCTGAACCGGTTCCCGTCGATGTCGGCAACGGCACGCCCGTCAAACCGGAAGCACCCGCGGAGGCCAAGGCCCCGGCGGCAGTCGCGCCGCACGAATATGTGGCCGACGCCAACCATGTGGTGAAGCTTCCCGCCAACGTCTCGATCGACAACATCAAGGTCGACGGCCATAACCTCGTGCTCGAGCAGGCCGACGGTTCGGTGATCGTCATCAAGGACGGCGCCCTCAACGTGCCGACCTTCATCATCGGCGATGTCGAAGTGCCGCGCGTTGCCTTGATCGCGGCGTTGGAAGCAAGCCATGTCGACGTCGCCTTCGGCGCCGACGGTTCCATATCGGCAGGCCCAGGCGGTTCGACGTCGAGTGCCGGTGGAGACTTCTCGGTTCCGCCCGGCGGTATCGGCAACGGATTCGGCCTTTCGGCACTGTTGCCGCCGACGGATCTGGCGTTCGGTCAGCCGGATCATCGCGAGCTGTTCCCGAGCCTGCTGCCCAACTCCACGCCGACGATCCTCGACTTGACGCCTGAGACGAGCGGCGGCGACACCATCGTGCATGAACACGGCCTGACGTCGGTTGCCGACACCAGCGAGATCAACACTGGAACCTTCACCATTTCCTCGCCCGACGGAATCGGTTCGCTGACCGTCAACGGCCAGGTGATTTCGGGCGCAGCGCTTGCCAACAGCACATCGACGCCGATCAACATCACCACGCCGCTCGGCAACACGCTGACCATCAACGGCTATGACGCCGCGACCGGCAAGGTGAGCTACAGCTACACGCTTGAGCATAGCGAGCAGCACCCGGCAGGCGCCGACAACAATTCCATCTTCGACAACATGACTGTGACGGTCACCGACACGGACGGCGACGTCTCGGCTCCCGGCACACTGTCGGTTCAAATCGTCGACGACGTGCCGGTTGCGCACAATGCCGATGCCGGCCCGTTGACCGAAGACGGCGCCACGACCACCGTTGGGGGCAACGTCACGACCGATTACGGCAACACGTTCGGCGCCGATGGCCCGGCAGCAACAAGCCCGGTGACCTGGGGCACGGTGACCGCCATGCAGGGCGGCAGCACAGTCAACCTGGCCGATTACGGCACGCTGACGCAGAACGCCAACGGCACCTGGAACTTCGTGCTGGACAACAGCAAGCCTGCGACACAGGCATTGGCTGACGGCAACACGGTCAACGTGTCGTTCGACTACACGCTGACCGACAAGGACAGCGACGCCGACAGCAAGACCATCACGTTCGAGATCAATGGCGCCAATGACAATGCGACCGTCGTGGTTACACCGAGCGATGACGCCAATGCCGGTGGCGCTTCCAACGTTGTGTACGAACACGGCCTGACCTCGGTTGCCGATACCAGCGAGACCGACACCGGCACGTTCAAGGTCACCGCCACCGATGGCATCCAGGACGTGACCATCGGTACCGAGACGCACACTCTAGCTGACTGGCTCGGCAAGACCATCAACACGGGTGAAGGCACGCTGACGGTCACCGGCGTAACACCCGCGGGAGCCGGCACGGAGGCCACCTTCGCCTACAGCTACACGCTCAACGCCGCGCAGCCCCACCCCGCTGGCGACGGCAACAACACGCTACCCGACAGCGTCGCGGTCGCCGTCGACGGCGTCGGCGGCTCCCACGGCGCCGGCACGATCAGCATCCTGATCGTCGACGACGTGCCGGTTGCGCACAAGGCCGATGCCGGCTCGCTGACCGAAGACGGTGCCACGACCACCGTTGGGGGCAACGTCACGACCGATTACGGCAACACATTCGGCGCCGATGGCCCGGCAGCAGCGAGCCCAGTGACCTGGGGCACGGCGACCGCCACGCTGGGCGGCAGCACAGTCAACCTGGCCGACTACGGCACGCTGACGCAGAACGCTAACGGCACCTGGAACTTCGTGCTGGACAACAGCAAGCCGGCGACACAGGCGTTGGCTGACGGCAATACGATCAACGTGTCGTTCGACTACACGCTGACCGACAAGGACAGCGACGCCGACAGCAAGACCATCACATTCACGATCAACGGCACCAATGACACCCCCACGATCACCGGCGACACCACGGGTGCGGTCGTCGAAGCCGGCAATGCCGATCC
>NZ_VFUV01000019.1:0-134989 GCF_006441315.1 Mesorhizobium sp. B2-4-19
GGGTGGGTGAGGGGGATGGGAGGCGACGTAGAGAGTGCACTGTCACCGTAATTCGAATTGGGCAGTAGGGCGCGATCGGATACAAGCAGCTAGCAGCAAGGCTGTAATTTATTATTGATATGTTGGTTGGGTGAGATGTTAAGAATTTTCGTTTAATTCCTATTTCTATTAATGCGGATGAACGATAGCGGTTGAGGAGCCTGTCCACGTGGTTGGTCTTTGCGAACTCAGAGATTCTGGGGGTTCCACCTGAATGGCGTCTTCGATTCCACGGCATATTATTGGCTTCCTGGGCTACCTCAACCAACCTCACGAACGAGCCAACGAAGATTTGGCAATCGGCTACTTCAGAGCACTTTATGGCGATGCATTTCAACGACAGAAAGAGGCCAAGAAAGCCGACGGGTATCTGGCAGGCGTGTTCGTTCTAGAGTTGAAGGGCCAAACGAAGAATTGGCTTAGCGGTCTGTTTCAAGGGCTCGCCTATCAAAACGAGGGATTGGACTTCGCCCAGGTTGTAGTCGCTGCCAAAAATTTCCTAGCGGTCTGGCAGGTCAATGACATTCCCGAGTCCATACGCATCGACTTAGCAGCTGCCACAGGAGCGCCCAATACTATTGGCCGTGACTTCGCGCATCGATACGTCGACAGAAGGAATGAGCTACTACGCCTCGCAAATTGGAATGGCGCAGACCTATTCACACCGCTTTTCCAGAGGGAGCCACAACTCCTCATCGAAAGGATTAGCAGTTTCGAAGACACCCTGCGGAATGGCAAAAGAGTCCGCCAGAGAATTACGCTTCGAAATTTCTCGACCGTGCTCAAGGAGATGGTTCCATACTTCGAGCCTGGATACGCGGTGAAGGCGGTTCGCGCATTTTACAGCATGATCTACGCTTGGGATGCTGCATCGACTCTTCAGATCAGCAACAAAGCTCCAGACCAAGCAACGCTCGGAGGCGAGGCGATCACCAATCTCATCCCCGCGAAGAGGGTGGCCTTCAAAGATTTCGTCGAGGCACGCTACGTAACGTTGGACGCGCAAACCGACTACGACGATTACTTTGCGCGATACGACGAAGCATTGGACGCAGTAGATCCGCAATTCCGACGTCAGCATGGAATATTCTTCACCGACCTATTCCTCTCTAAGCTGGCTATGTGGATAGCCAAACAGTACGTTCCCAACCTCGGACAAGACTATCTCGTCATTGATCCGGCGTGCGGTAGCGGCAACCTCGTTACGAATTGGCGTTCGCCGCTGGAACTTCGGCACAAGGTCGTGAGCGAGATTGAGCCTGAACTTCTTTTCGCCGTAGAGCAGCGTATGAAGGGAGACCTATGGCACAATGGGCGCTTCACCGTCGTGCCGCGGACTTCCGAAAACCGAGGCCTCAATTTTCTTGACCGCAGCGCTGAAGAATACCTCTTAGAACTGCGGACGGCGTTGGCTGAAAAGGGGCACGTGCCCGACAAGCCGCTCGCAATTCTCTGTAATCCACCTTATCGCAGCGACGATGATCAAGCAGCTGACTCCGTAAGCTATGCGGTTCATTCTTCGATCGCGGCTGTCACGGGCTTGGATGCCTCAAGTGAGCGGTATTGCTGCTTCCTAGCGCAGATGAAGTTAATCTGCGAATCCGCACGATCAAGCGGCCTGCCCGGAGAGTCGCTTTTGTTGCTCTTTACTAAATCTGCCTGGCTAACCAATCGGGCTATATTCAAACATATTCGACGCGAGATGACCGAGGTTTTTGAGGACGTTGCTGGTGTCTTGGTGGACGGCAGTGAGTTTTTCGATGTTCGTGGAAAATGGCCGGTCGCTTTCACTGTATGGCGCTACAAGGGGCATGGCGCTAAATTGGCTGGCGATCGGTCTATTGGGGTAACCGACCTTACATGGCTCAAGCGCAGCGATCTCATAAATATTGCGTGGGAGAATTTGCCTGTTGCGGATGAAGCTTGTCGCCTTCTGCTTCAGGATGATCGATCAAAGCTCGTAGAGCTCGGTAAGAGCCGGCGTAGCATAAGGCTTTGGTCTGGTCAGACGATGACCGACTTCAAGCGAGATCGCCGCCGACCTGAACTAGGACAAGAGATAGTTGGCGGTCTGCCTTTGAACGATCCACGCAGAGCGAATAAGAAAACTTATGGCGAAAGCAGTGGAAAATTCGTCGGGTTCATGGATGACCTGACACCCTGTCGGATCAAGCGCTCCTCCGTAGGAAAGCCGTGGTTTCGTCTCAACAGCCAATTTATGGATGTAAAGAAAAATCGCTGCTTCTCTGGGCCTCCGAGCCATTGGGGATACTGCGCAGAAGATCTAGAAGACGCCAAGAGACTTTTTTTCTGGTACGCACTCGCCCGCACCTTTGTTCAGATGCCTTACCCGATGTGGGCTGATGCAGAAGACCTGTGGCAACCCTCTATCCCACCTCACTTGGAAACCCCTATCTTCACCTGCGCGGCAGCTATCGTCTTCGCCGAAAATGAGTGTGTCGAAACATACTTTCCCGCAAACAACCCGATTGCTGGTGCGCAAGAGCTATTCGTACGCAACCCGCTCACAGCGTTGGATCCAGGTTCTTTTTGGTCGGAGATTGTTCGCCCAAATCTAGATACCACGGCCTCACCTGCGGCTTGGGAGCTGATTGAGGCTGTGGACGAAGTCTTTGCGACGTGGAGCAAGTTCCTCGGGAGGCGGCGCGAACTACCCATTGACTACGAAGTCCCGTATTTTGTAGATAGTCGCCCCCTCGCATCCACAGTCGGATTGGTGCAAATAAAAGATTATGCGACCAAAAATCATGTAGAAGAGCTTTTATCATTGATAAAAACTCTACAAAGGAGACTCAAGGCTGCTAAGAGCGAGTTGTATGAGATTGTAACGGTGAAATCTGGCTTAAATTATTTTGGGCCAATTTTGCAACCTGAGCATCTGAATGTTCCTGAAGACACGGCCTTCGAGAGAGTGCTTTCGCGACGTTTGGCATTGGCTGGGTTAATTGTAAGAGAATTACACAGTGAGCCGCACTTCGGCCGGACGAAGCTCGCCAAGGTTTTCTACCTCGCCGACAAACGAGGTGAATTGCAGCTTGAGACCAATTATGCTCGCGAGGCGGCAGGTCCACTCGATCAGCGTGCGCTCTATAACGAGCGCATTGGGATCGAGGCGCTGGCACAGAAGTACCGCGTATTTAAGCCTTCCCCGCAGGGCAAGATGGTGCGTTACGACCCCCTGCCTTACATTGAGGACGTTGATAAGCTGGCTCAGAAACATTTCGGTGAAAAGCTAGGCGAAATAATGGGCGTAGTCGAAGCCTGCAGGGAACTCACAACCGATCAGGCGGAAATCATCGCCACCATCTATGCCTGCTGGAATGATCTTATGATCAGAGGTCGACAGCCAACGGACGATGAGATTGTGCTCGACTTTCTTGAGCGCTGGCACCCGAAGAAGGCGCGCTTTTCGGACAGGAGACTCCACCGAGCGCTCGACTGGATACGCCAGCGCGGTCTTGTTCCATCGGGGCATGGCGATCTTACCAGCGGCAGACGCATGGAAAATGCGCCGCCCGTCGCATGGTGATCGCGATGAATCACGAGCAAGCCCGCCAGCACCCCTACCGCTCCTCCACGATCCGCAAATAAGCCGCCGTCACGAACAGCACGATCAGCCCGAACAGGATGCGCCTTGCCCCCTCCGGCATCTGCAGGATCGTCAGCAGCGTCGTCAGCACGGTCAGGATGAGGGCGCCGATGATGGTGCCGGTGTAGCCGCCGCGGCCGCCGAAGATGGAGGTGCCGCCGATGACGGCAGCCGCCACCGAGGGCAGGACCAGGGGTTCGGCGAGCGAGAGCGATGGGGCCTTGATCAGGCCGATATAGAGCAGGCCGGTGATGCCGGCGAGCAGGCTCGAGGTGACGTAGAGCGCCGTGACGACCTGCCAGTACTGCACGCCGGAGAGGCGTGTCGCGCGCTCATTGTCGCCGACGGCGTAGAGCAGGCGGCCGAAGCCGGTGCGGGCCAGCGTGAAGACGATGAGCGCGGCCAGCGGCACGAACAGCAGCAGCGCGTTGGGGAAGCCCCATGTCACGCCGGTGCCGAGCCAGGCGAGGAAGTCGGGGATTTTCGCGCCCGACGCGATGACCGTGCGCTGGTAGACTTGCAGGCAGCCGGTGCCGATCAGGCTGGTGCCAAGCGTCATGATCAGCGGGTGGACGCGGAAGACGCCGACGCCGATGCCGTTGATAAGGCCGATCAGCACCGCCGGCATCATCGCCAGCAGGAAAGCGATAGCCGGATCCTGGTTGACGATCTGCGTGGCTATGATGAAGGCGCTCATCGTCGCCACCGTGCCGACCGACAGGTCTATGCCGCCGGTCAGCATGGTCATGGTCTGGCAGCCGGCGAGGATCGCCAGCGGAATGGCGAACTTTATCGTGTTGGCGATCCAGCGCTCGTTGACGATGCCGGGCCGCAGGATCTGCAGGATCGCCACCAGGATGACCAGCAGGATGATCAGCGGCACGAGCGGCCGGTCGGCCATGAAGCGTTTTAGGCGGCGGCCGAAGGGGACGGGGGTGATCGCTGACGTGCTCATGGGGTGGGTCCGGTTCGCGATGGGGTGGTGTTCTGCGAGGCTAGCGTCCTACGGCGCCCCCCTCTGGCCTGCCGGCCATCTCCCCCACGGGTGGGGAGATTGGCTGTTGTCGCGGTTTTCGCCAATCTTCGACGTTGCAGGAAAGGGCCGGGCGCCAAAGTTGCCAATCTCCCCCCTTGTGGGGGAGATGGCCGGCAGGACAGAGGGGGGCGCCGTAGAGCGCTACGCGCTATTTTATACCCACCCATCACTGCCGCCCCCGCATCGTGATGAACGCGCCGAACATCACGACCGCCACCATGATGGCGCCTTCGATGATGGCGGTAACGTTGGGGTCGATGGCGAGCAGGGTGAGGTCCGTGCGCACCAGGCGCAGCACGAAGACGGCGACGATGGGGCCGAGCAAGCCGCCCTTGCCGCCGCCGAGCGCGACGCCGCCCAGCACCACGGCGGCGACGCTGGCGAGCAGATAGGGGCCGGGGATGGGCGCGCCGATGCCAGTGCTCATGGTCAGCGCCAGGCCGCCAAAGGCGGCGAACAGGCCCGACAGCGCATAGGCGATGATGCGGGTGCGTTTGACCGGCACGCCAGAGCGGAACGCCGCCAGTTCGCTCGAGCCGATGGCGTAGATGGACAGGCCAAGGCGCGAGCGCCTGAGCGGTATCCAGATGACGCAGAGGCAGACGATGAGCACCAGCAGTGCCTTTGGCAGCCAGGCGTCGATGGCGTCGGGCAGGCCGGGGATCGGCACCGTGCCCGAGATCACCGCCTTCAGCCATTCGGCGGCGGCGCCGCCCGGCGCGTCGAGCACCAGCAGGGCCGCCCCCTGCAGCACGAACAGCATGGCGAGCGTCACGACGATGTCGGGCACGCGGGTGACGACGATCAACAGGCCGTTGAGCGCGCCGACGACAAAACCCATGGCCAGCACGAAGGGCACGACGAACAGCGCGTATTCTTCGGAAGCGCCAGCCATCATCGAGGCGGCGGTGACGCTGGTCAGCGCCATCATGGCGGCGACCGACAGGTCGATGCCGCCGGCGATGACCACCACCGTCTGCGCGGCGACAGCGAAGGCATAGGGCAAGACTGCCCGCGCGAGCGAGCCGAAATCGCCGCTGCCATAGCCGGGCTGGATGATCCTGGTGGCGATGAACAGCACGATGAGCAGGGCGAACAGGCCTGACACCCAGCCCTGGCGGCGCAGGAAATGGCTCATGGCTTCGTCCCCAAGGCGTCGGAAGAGGGCGCATCGGAGGTGGGGTCGGCCAATATGCCGATATCGGCCTTGGCGCCGCGCGGCAGGCCGTAGGCGGCGCGCATCAGCGCCGGCTCGTCGGCCTCCTCGACCGGGAAGATGTCGACCAGGCGGCCGCCGAAAATGACGATGACGCGGTCGCAGACGCGCTGCACCTCTTCCAGTTCCGAAGTGTAGAACAGCACCGACTTGCCGTGGCCGGCGAGCTCGCGCAGCAGCTTGTAGATCTCCTGCTTTGTGCCGACATCGATGCCGCGCGTGGGGTCGAAGCACAGGATGGTTCGGGCCTCCGCCGCGATCCAGCGGGCGATGGTCACCTTCTGCTGGTTGCCGCCGGACAGGCGCTGCACCTCGCCCTGGGCGCGCGTGTCGATCTGCAGCCGCCCGATGGCGCCGAGCACCTTCGCGCGCTCGCGGCGCATGGGGATAGGTCCCCAATTGCGCAGCGCGGCACTGAAGGGCAGCGCGATGTTCTCGCGCACCGAGCGCTGCATGGCGAGCGCCTCGGAGCGGTCGCCCGGCACATAGGCGATCCTGGCTCTGATGGCGTCGATTGGATGCGAAAATTTGGCCTGATAGCCGTCGACCTCGATCGTGCCGCCCGAGGGGCGGATCGAGCCGGCAAGGGCGGCGAACAATTCGTCCTGGCCCTGGCCTTCGAGCGCCACGACGCCGGCGACCTCGCCATCCCTGAGATCGAAGGAGACGTCGCTGAGCTTGGTGCCGACGCGCAGGTTTCGCACGGCAAGCCGCGGCCGGGCAGGGGCCGATACCGCCTTCTCGGCGGCGCTGTGGGCGGCGACATGGGTCTTGACGATGCGGGTGCCGAGCATCAGCTCGACGATCTTTTCCTCGACGCCCGGCACGATGTCGACGACGCCGACGGTCTCGCCGTCGCGCAGCACGGTGGCGCGGTCGCACAGCGCCGAGATTTCGACGAAGCGGTGCGAGATGAAGATGACGGCGCGGCCGGCATCGCCCTGGCGACGCACCACTTCCAGCACCTTTTCGGCGAGGTTGGCGGGGAGCGCGGCCGTCATCTCGTCGAGCAGCAGCACGTCGGGCTCGACGGCCAGCGCACGGGCCAGGTCGAGCACGCGCAGCACGGCCAGCGGAATGTCGCGCGCGGTGTCGCGCAGGTCGAGGTCCGCAATACCCAGTTCGCGCACCCAGGCGCGGAACGGCTCGACCGGCGTGCCGGTCAGCCGCAGGTTGGAGAGAACGTCGAGATCGGGGATCAGCGACGGCTCCTGGTAGACAGGCAGCAGCCCGGCGCGGCGGGCGGCGGCGGGCGAGCGTATGTCGCGCGCCTCGCCCCGGATCAGGATGCGCCCGGCATTGGCCGATATCGCCCCGGTCAGGATCTTCACCAGCGTCGACTTGCCGGCGCCATTGGCGCCCATCAGCGCGTGCACCTCGCCCGGCAGGACGGAGAGCGACGCGTTGCGCAGTGCGGCAACCGCGCCGTAATTCTTGGCGACGCCGGAGGCGTCGAGGAGGGGGCTTTGCGGCAACGGGTTTGTTGTCAAAACGTGTTGTTCTCGATCTCTGCAGCGGTGCGGCAAGTTGGACGATGTCGGCGACTTCCCCCTTGTGGGGGGAAGTGGATCGGCGCGCCAGCGCCGAGACGGATGAGGGTGTTCCAGCGGAGTGAGACGTCGGCATTCCCTGGAACACCCCTCATCCGACCTCGCTTCGCGAGGCCACCTTCTCCCGCAAGGGGAGAAGGCAGAAGCGCGTCCGGCCCTTACTCCCCAGGCCCCTTACAGGCCACGATCTGGTCCTTCGTGTAGGTCGTCCAGTCCGGGATCGAGATCGAGACCGGCCATTCGGGGCTGAGCGAGGGGTCGGCGGCGGCTTTCAGCTTGGCCTTGCCTTCCTCGGTGGCGTTTTCCCAGAGTTGCGGCTGCACCAGCACGGTCTGCTGTGCCGGCTTCTTGCCGTCGAGGATCTGCAGCGCCAGCGTGACGCCCGCGCCGCCGATCGAGCCGGGGTTGGTGACGGCAGCACCCACCAGGCCCTTGACCGAGCTCAGCTGGCCGACGAAGCCGGCATTGTCGGCACCGACGATCGGCACCAGCGGCGCCTGCGATTCCACCAGCGCGTCGACGATGACGTTGTCGATGCCGGACGTCCAGATGCCGTTGATCGGCGTTCCCGTCGACAGGAAGGAGAGGATCTGCTGCTTGGCCTGGTCCTGCTGCCAGCCGGTGAAGACTTCCTGCGCCACCTTCACGCCGGGGAATTCGGCCAATGCCTTCTTGAAGCCCTTGTCGCGATCGCTATCGGCCGAAGCGCCGGCGGCGCCGCGCATGTAAAACACCGCGCCCTTGCCGCCCATCTGCTGGAACAGCCATTTGGCGCCGAGATAGGCGTACTCTTCCTGGTTGTTGGAGATGATGTAGGCCGACGGCTCGGTGACCGCCTGGTCGACGGCGACGACGACGATGCCGGCCTTGGTGGCTTCTTCCAGACCCGCCTTGATGCCGGCCGGATCGGCCGGGTTGACGACGATGGCGTCGACCTTGGCGCTGATCAGGTTGCGGATGTCTTCCAACTGGCCGGCGGCATCGGTGTTGCGGTGGGCGATGTTGAGCTTCGCCACCTCGCCGGAGGCCAGCGCCTGCGCCTTCATGGCGCACACCATCTCCTCGCGCCAGCCATTGCCCTGCACGGTGTTGGAAATGCCGATCGTGTACTTGCCGGCGGCCGACGAGACGCCGACGGAGGCCAGCAAAGCAGCGCCCGCAAGCAGCGGGACCATGGTCAGGATTTTCTTCATTTCAGTCTTCCTCCACATTGTTTTTCAGTTTCAGTTCCAAGTCGTTGAACCAAGTCGCTCAGAAAGAGATTCAGGCGGCCCGCTTCAACTCGTTGTCCTCCGCATGTCGTCGCCGACATGCTTTTTCCTCACTTGACCAGGGGACGCAGAACGTCGCGGGCGAGCAGAAAACCGCGCTTCACCTGCTCGTCACCGCCTTCAAACCGCCTGTCCTCGTGTTCGATGATGACCGACCCGTCATAGCCGGCGCGGTAGAGGCCGGAAAAGAAGCCGCTCCAGTCGACATCGCCCAGCCCCGGCATGCGCGGCACCTGCCAGCCTATCCCGGCCGAGAGGATTCCGCGCTCATACAAACCATCATGATCAATCATCAAATCCTTGGCGTGGACATGCAGCATGTAGGGGCCGAATTCCCTGATGAAGCGGGCCTGGTCGATCATCTGCCAGACCAGGTGCGAAGGGTCGAAATTCATGCCGACATCGCCGCCCCAGCTTTCCAGGATGCGGCGCCAGACCAGTGGCGAATAGGCGATGTTGTGCCCGCCCGGCCATTCGTCATAGCTGAAGATCATCGGGCAGTTCTCGAAGGCGAGCTTGACGCCATGGCCGCGCGCATAAGCGACGATTTCGGGCCAGATTTTCAGCGCGTCCTGCCAGTTGACGTCGACAGTCTTGGCGGCATCGCCGCCGCAGAAAGTGTTGACGACGGGCACGCCCATATTGGCGGCCAGCACGATCACCCTCTTCAGATGGCCAATGACAGCCTCGCGGTGCGCGGCGTCTGGATGCAGCGGATTGGGATAGTAGCCGAGGCCTGAGATGGTCAGGTGCCTTTCCGCCAGCGAGGCGGCGATTTCTTTCGCCTGCGCGGGCGAGGTGGAGGCGGCATCGATGTGGCTGGTACCGGCATAGCGCCGCGTCGCACCAGAGGTTTTCGGCCAGCAGGCGATTTCCAGCGCCTCGAAGCCGGCGGAGCTGGCCCAGCCAGCGACATCGTCAAGCGGCGTCTCCGCGAAGGGTGCGGTGAGCAGTCCAAGTTTCATCATGCCTCCCCTGGCCGTGTCTTCACGGCCGATGTTCATAATGCCTATTGTTTGGATCGTTTCAACCTTGCGACCTCATCTTGTTCGAAACTGTGCCGGACAGCCGCCATCGGATCGTCCGAAAGCAGCTCGCCCAGCGCCGAGGTGACGGCCGTACGGAACGTCTCGTTCGCGGCAAGGCCGGGATCGAAAATCGTGTCGATGGCGAGTATGGCCGAGGCCAGAGCCGGCGCATCGCGCCCGGCGGCGTCGGCGATCCCGGCGACCTTGCCGGCATAGGGGTCCGATACCGGCCAGCATTTGCCGAAGCGGTCCGAGGCCCGGATGAGATAGGCCATCCAGCCGGCGACCGGCACCGACAGCAGGCCGATGGCCTGGCCCATGGCGAGGCGGTCGCGGATGGGGTTGAGCAGGCGCTGCACGATCTTCTGCGATCCGTCGGTGGCGATCTGGTGGTTGCGGTGACGGATCGCCGTGTTCTTCAGCCGGCCGAGGCTCTGCTCGACATAGGCCGATGGATCCATGCCGGGCACCGGCATCAGCGTCGGCAGCGTTTCCTCGACCAGCATGCGCCTGACGAAGGTGGACAGCAGCGGGTCGGCGATGGCGTCCGACGTATGCTCCAGCCCGGCCAGCACGCCGAGCGTGGCGAGCGTCGTCTGGGCGCCGTTCAGCACCCGCATCTTGAGATGCTCGAACGGCGTGACATCGTCGACGAAGGTCGCGCCGACAAGGTCCCAGCGCGGCACGCGGCCGGCGAATTTCTGCTCGATCACCCATTGCCGGAACGGCTCGCCGACGGCGACGGCGGCGTCGCGGTAGCCGAACCATTGCTCGACGCTGTCGAGATCGTCCTGCGTCACCGCCGGCGCGATGCGGTCGACCATGGCCGAGGGGAAGGCGGCGCTGGCGGCGATCCAGTCGGCAAGGCCATCGCCCCGCCGTTCGGCAAAGCCCCGCACGACGGTTTCCAGGATGACGCCGTTGGTCGGAATGTTGTCGCAGGAGAGCAGCGTCAGGGGCCGGCCATGCGTGGCCCGGCGCAGTTCCAGCGCCCGCGCGAGGATGCCGGGCACGCTGCGCGGCGCATGAGGGTTGGCAAGATCATGGACGATGTCGGGATGATCGAGATCGAGCGCGCCGCTCGACGGGATGTGGCAATAGCCTTTCTCCGTCACCGTCATCGTCACCAGGTCGATATCGCGCGAAGACAGCACCGTGAGTGCCGGTGCGGCGCTTGCCTGGCTGTCCACCACCTTCACGATGCTGCCGATGATGCGGGCCTCGATGTGGCTGTTTTCTCGGATCAGCCTTGTATAGAGCCCGCTCTGTCGGCCAAGCGTGTCGGCAAGGGTGGGCGGACGGATGTTGATGCCGACAATGCCCCAGCGGTCGAACTGACGCGCCAGCAGGTCATCGGTGTATTCGGCCTGGTGGCAGCGGTGGAACGCGCCGACGCCGAGATGCGCCATGCCGGGGGCAAGGGTTGTCCGGTCATATCCAGGCGTCCGGACAGCGGCCGGGAGCTGGTCCAGCAAAGCCGGCCCCAGCGTTCCCGGCGCTGTCGAAGCGGCGTTCACCGGTTCGCCCCGATCACCGACTGCTCCTGGTCGATCACGGCGCCGGTCATCGGCCCGGCCGCGTCGGACAGCAGGAAGACGGCAAGGTTGGCGATGTCGTCCGGCTTGAGCAGCCTGCCGAAAGGCTGCGCGGCGTTGGCGGCGTCGAGCCAGCCCGGGCCATGGCCCAGCGTCTCGGCCTGCATGACGCGTTCGGCCGGCGTGTCGGTCCAGCCGACATTGATGCCGTTGACGCGGATGCGGTCGAAACGGTGGGCGTTGGCGGCGTTCTTGGTCAGCGTCGCCAGCGCAGCCTTGGTCGCGGAATAAACGGCGAGTTCCGGCGAGCCGCAATGGGCGTTGATCGACAGGATGTTGACGATGGCGCCGGGCTCCCCGCGATTCCTCATGTCGGCGATGGCAGCCTGCATCAGGAAGAACGGCGCCCGCGCATTGACGGCGAACAGCGAGACCCAGTCATCGAGGCTGGCATCGAGGAAGGAAGCGCGGTCGGTCAGCCCGGCCGCGTTGACGAGGCCATCGATGCGGCCGAAGCGGTCAATGCAGGCCTGCGCCAGCAAGGCAGGGGTCTGCGCGTCTCCAAGGTCGGCGGCGACGAAGATGGTCGGCGTGCCGATGGCCGACAGTTCCGCCGCCACGGCGTCGCCGCGTGTGCCGTCGCGTCCCGTGATAAGCAGCCCGCCGGCACCGGCGCGCGCCAGCGTCTCGGCGATGGCGCGGCCGATGCCTTGCGTCGCGCCGGTGACCAGCACGACCTTGCCTTGGAGATGAAGCTTCATTCCTCCTCCCGGAACAAAGTTTCTATTTTTTAAAATATGGAACGACAATTCCCGATAGTCAATTGTGCCAGCTGCGCCTCATGCGCCGCGTTTTGCCGCGACGCCTTGGACCAGCGCCATGCCGACCGCCAGCGATGCCGCCAGCGAGCGGAAGCCGGCGAAGTCGGATTCCACCACTTCCAGCCAGCTGTCCGACAAAGCGATCAGCGGGCTGAAGGTGCTGTCGGTGATGGTGACGATGCGGGCCTTGCGCTCATGCGCCACCGCGACCAGGTCGGGCGTGATCGAATTGTAGGGACTGAAGGAAACGGCCAGCACCGCGTCCCGCCTGCCAATGCAGCCGACCTGGTCGAGTGCCGAGGAGCCGACATTGTCGACCAGCACGTTGCGCACGCCTTGCTGTGACAAGGTCAGCGACAGATAGGCGGTGACCGGGAAGGCGCGCTTGGAGCCGATGACGTAGATCAGCTCGGCGGCCGCCAGCAGCGCCACCATCTTTTCGAATCTCTCGACGTCGAAGCCCGCCTCGATGCGGCCGAGCGAGGCCTGCGAGGCGCCGACCATGCCGTGCAGGAAATGCATGGCGGCATTGGTCTCCGCCTCGGTGCGCGGCTCGCCGCGCGCTTCCGGCCACGAACCCTTGACGTGCTCCTTGAACAGGCCCTGGAAATCGGAAAAGCCGGAATAGCCGAAGATCTGGGCAAAGCGCACCAGCGTCGAGGGCTGCACGCCCGCCTGCGCGGCCACCTGCGCGATGGTGCCGAGCGCGACGTCGCTCGGATGCTGCCACATGAAGATCGCCACCTGGCGCAGCCGCTTGGGAAAATGCACCGTGCCGGAGGAAAGCACCGCGCGCAGTTCCTCGTAGGTCTGCGGCTGGGTATAGCCCAGTGCCGCCAGCGAGCGCCCGCGCTTGCGCGTCGCCGCCTCGTCGGCAAGAGATCGTCCCGAAGATTTGCCCGCCCCACTCATGATCTCAGGCTAGCGTGGCACAATCGTATTACAATACGGAAATTGGAAATTATGTTCGAAAGTGGTAGCCGAGCTTGAGGCTTGGCGCGTCGCCAGGGATCTGCCCGGAGGAGAAAACATGGTCTACGCAACATCGGATGGGTCGGCGGGCAAGCGGCTGAGGGTCGGCATGGTCGGCGGCGGCCGCAATGCCTTCATCGGCGCCGTGCATCGGCTGGCCATGCGCCTCGACGACCAGATCGTGCTGGTGGCCGGCGCGCTGTCGTCGGATCCTGAAAATGCCGCCGCCTCGGCCGCCGAGATAGGCATCGCGCCGGAGCGCAGCTATGCCGATTACCACGCCATGGCGCTGGCGGAAGCCGCGCGGCCTGACGGCATCGAGGCGGTCGTTATCGTCACGCCCAACCATCTGCACGCGCCGATCGCCACTGCCTTCCTCAATGCGGGCATCGACGTGATCTGCGACAAGCCGCTGTCGACCACGCTCGGCGACGCCGAAGCGCTGGTGACGCTGGCGCGCGCCAAAAACCGGCGCTTCGTCGTGACGCTGAACAACACCGGCTACGCCATGGTCCGCCAGGCGCGCGAAATGGTGATGGCGGGCGAACTCGGCCGCATCGTCTCGGTGCATGGCGCCTACATCCAGGACTGGCTGACCAGGCCGATCGACGCCGAAGGGCAGAAGCAGGCGGAGTGGCGCACCGATCCGGCGCGGGCGGGGCAATCGGCGGTGCTCGCCGATATCGGCGTGCATGCCTTCAACCTGGCGAGCTATATCTCAGGCTGCGAGGCCGAGGCGGTGTCGGCGGACCTGTTCACCGCGGTGCCGGGACGCCGGCTCGACGACAATGCGCATGTCATGGTGCGCTGGACGGATGGTGCGCGTGGCACGATCCTAGCCAGCCAGACATCGCCCGGGCACTACAATGATCTGTCCGTGCGCATCTATGGCGACAGAGCCGGGCTCGAATGGTCGGGCGGGCGGCCGGAGGAACTGCGCTTCTCGCGCTATGGCGAGGAAACCCGAACGCTGGTGCGCGGCGGCCATGGTTCGACCGAAGAAAGCCGGCGCGTGTCGCGCATGCCGGCGGCGCACCCGGAGGGCTATATCGAGGCCTTCGCCAATTTCTACCGCGACGCCGCCGTCATCATCCGCGCGCACCGCTCCGGTGGCGTGGTCGATCTGGCACGCGCGGCACAGGTGCCCGACGTGGTCGACGGCGCGCGCGGCGTGAAGTTTGTCGCCGCGGCGGTGGCGTCGAACGCGGCGGGCGGGGCGTGGACGGCGGCAAGGTTTGGCTGAGGCGCGCGAAGCTTTCTGCTATGGAGCGCATGCCGGGGATTTCGAACAAGGGCTAGCTTGCCACTGGCAATCGTCGAGATCGAGCAAAGCTTCTCAGCCGGTCGGAATCCATTGCGTGCCCGAATGCGTAGCCTTGCAATATATCGCAGCCAAGCTCCTTGAGCACACGGGCGTGCTTCATTGTCTCGACGCCTTCGGCTATGATCTCGATATCTAGGGACTTGCCGATTTCGATGATCGACGAGACGACCTGCCGTCGCTGGTGTGAGTTCACGATAGGATCCACCAACTGGCGATCTATCTTGAGGCGGCGAGGCTGCAATTTGAGCAGGCTGACAATAGAGGCATAACCGGTGCCGAAATCGTCGATTTCGATGTCGATGCCGAGTTGCTTGATCTGCTCGACGTTCCATGTGACCAGATCATCGTTGTTGTCGAGGAAGATCGACTCGACGAGCTCAAAGGAAAAAGTCCCCTTTCTGATGTTGAGGTCACGCAAGCTCTTCAGGAGTTCCTCGTCTTGAAGGCGTCGTGCCGATACGTTGACCGACACGCGCGGAATACCGATCTTGTCGGCGGACCACGCTTCGAAATCCAGAAGCGATTGCTGGAGGACTTTCCGATCTATTACCGACACGACGTTCAGTTCTTCAGCGGTCTTCAGGAAAGCCTCAGGCGTCAGAATCCCTTTCTCTGGATGCCTCCACCGCACCAGGGCTTCAACGCCGACGATCTCCAGCGTCTTTGCATCAAATTGAGGCTGGTAGAATACGATGAATTCGTCCCGCTCGAGACCGGCTAGAATCTCGTCGGCAATTCTCTTCGTGTTGACGATCTCGCTCTGCAGGTCTCCACTGAAGAATTCATAGCGGTTGCGGCCCCGCTTCTTTGCCCGGTAGAGGGCAATATCGGCATTCACCAGCAACTGTCTGGTATCGGCGTCTCTATCATTGTCGATCGCAATCCCGACGCTGACGCCAAACCGACATTGATGGCCGTGGTAATAAACAGGTTTGCGCATCTGCTCGATGATGTTGTCAGCGAGCGCCGCGGCCTGGCTGACATCGCCGTGCACCGTGCAGAGCACGATGAATTCGTCTCCTCCAATCCGAGCGACAAAACCGTGGTCGCCGACGTTGGACTTGAGAACGGATGACGCATGCACCAGCATTGCGTCGCCTGCCGCATGACCAAGCGTATCGTTGATGTGCTTGAAGCGGTCCAGATCCATGTGAAGCAGCGCCGCGCGGCCGCCGTTGAGTCTGGCCTTTGCCCCATAATCTTCCAGCATCCGGTCCAGATAACGCCGATTGGGCAACTCCGTCAGCGAATCGTGCAAGGCGATGTGTTCTATCCGCGCCTTGGCAGACTCGAGTTCCGTATTTTTCGACTCGGTCAACCGCTTTGCGCGAACCAGATCGGTGGTCAGCAAGACGTCTGCCGTCACGTCCCACTCCGCGCCGACCATTCGAGGCGAATTGTTTGCGATCTGGTAGAAGATCGCCCTGGACCGGACGTGACGAATTTCGCCGTTCGGCCGAACAACCCGGTATTCCGATGAATATGTGCTTCGCCCGGCTGCTGCCTTGTCGAAATCCGCAAGCGCGCCAGGCAGATCGGCAGGATGAATGGCCCCGGCCCAGTCCGAATATCCGCGCGGTCCGCCATCGGGCTCTCTGCCGTAGATCTCGTTGACGCGATCGTCCCACGTCAGATGGTTGGTTTCGAGGTCGTGCTCCCACACTCCGATGGCCGACGCCTCCAGAGCAAGTTCCAGCCGTCGTGACAGCCGATGCAGTTCCCAGTAGTTTCGCTGCCTCTCCTTGATCAGGCGGCCTGCCGCCAGGGAGGGGATCAAGATCAGTGCGGCCGCTGCAGCCATGATCGCCCTCAGCAGCCATGCGTTGGCGGGAGTGGTGGGCCAACCGTTCTTGGGAATGGCGGCGATCTGCCAGGAGCCCGACGGGAGCAGAACGTCGGCCGTCACCGGATTGTTTTTGACGACTCGTTGGTCACCGAAGAACTGGACTCCCTTCGCGCCAAGGGCATCGCCGCCGATGAGTGCGACGTCAATCCCGAGATCCTTGTCGAGGAGACCCGTCGCCTGGTAAAGGCGCTGCACGTCGACGACCGCCGAAACAATGCCCCAGAACCGGTCGGTGTTGCCCGCGCTTTTCACGAATACCGGGAAACGACCGATGAAAGCCTGTCCTCCCTGCGCCAGATCGACCGGGCCAGCGAGAATGAGCCTGCGCTCGTCGCGCGCACGCAGGGCAGCCGCGCGCTGCTGGTCGTTCTTGCGGTAATCGAGACCGATGGCCTTCTCGTTGCCGGCCATCGGATACATCAGGGAAATGACCAGGTCGGGCGCGCCGGCAATATTGCGAAGTTGGGACTCTTCGCTGAACAGGCGGCTGGCAAGTTCTGTGAAGCGTTGCTCTCCCATGTATGGTTCGGTCGTGACCGTGGCGACCAGACCTCGAACCAGCTGAAGGTTGCCGTTGATGTTTCCTTCGAGCTTGGCGCGAATTACATTGACCTTGGCCAGCACATCCACGCGGGCGGCCTGGTCCGAAACGATCTTGTTCTGATGGTCCGCGAACGCCGCGCAAACGGCAATAACCACAATCGCAATCCCCACCGGGATCCTTGCCGGCGAGAAGACGGCCCCCCTCAAGCGGCCGAGCATTTCGGCGAAATGAGCCAATAGGGCGAGGTTCCCTGTGCTTGTCAGGCTCCCTGGGAGAGCCTCATCAAGGGAATATTAGTACGCAATAACTTAATTTTAGCCTTCACAGTCTGTAAAATTTTTGCGCTTGCGGGCGCTGATGCGGGCGATCGCACCAGCACTCGCCACATAGCGGCGTTAGTGGCTGTCGACCTTTTTCTGGACGATCCGATACGTCCCAACGCCGCGCTTGGTTGCTCCAATTGAATAGGCCATCGGAATCCTTGGAGCGTTTTCGGGCAGACCGTACATGTCCTTGCCGGCCCTCACCGCGAATGAAAAATGCTTCCAGGAAACCGTGTCATGCTCATTGAGGAAATCGAGCGTCAGCCCCGCCGCGATCAGCGCGTTCACCACGTCGCTGATCGGATGGATCCACTCATAGTATCGAGGATGCTCCAAGGTTCGTTCATCGCCGGTATAGGTCTGCTTCTCGTTCCAGACGAGCGGCCGCGCCACCGGCGTTCGCCAGTCGTCCTTCAATTCGAGGGCGGCAGCCTTGCGATTGCACTGGAACATCAAGGGATGGCCCTCGGCCATGTACAGCCGGCCGCCAGGCCGCAGAAGATCGGCGACCACCCGAGCCCAACGAAAGACATCGTCAAGCCAGTTCACCGACCCCCAGGTGACGTAGACTACGTCATAGGTCTGGTCGAGTGCTTCGACCGCCTCGTATAGCGGCGCCTCCACGAAGCGAACGTCACTGCCTGCCTTGGAGGCGAAATCCCTCGCCGCGGCGATCGCCCTCGGTGAAAAATCCAGGCCGGTCACGCTGCCCGCGCCGAGATTCTTCAGGCTGATCGTGTCGAGCCCGATGTGACATTGCAGATGGACGATGTCCTTGCCGAAAATGTCTCCGACCTCGCGCGTTTCCAGCTCATAGAGATTGGATCCACCGGCCAGCACATTCTCAATGCGGTAGCTGCCCGTTCTGTCGGTCGCGTGTATTTCGGCCCGATCGTCCCAATTCAGCAGGTTCGCGTCCAGAAACGGTTCCAAAATGCCCCCGATCTCAGCCGTCGCAAGGTTAACAGCTGGTTAATAGACATTGCAGTGAGCAGGCATGCGCGTCAATCCCGGAAGTGGCGCCCGTCGCGGCGCCCATTCCCGAGATCGAGACGATCGCTGTCATCAGCTCGGTGGCGAGACAGCTGCCGGGAGGAGGTTCCCCGGTTCAGCGAGTCCGCCTTGCCGGGCCCTTGAGGTGACGGGTCACGAATATTGCGGCAATCAACCGGATTCCAATTGCGCTGCCAGATCCGCCAGCATCGGGCGCTGGCCGACAAGCATCTTGACCTCGGCCTCGGGCAAGGAGAACCAGCCGGTCCTGTCGACCTCCGGGAATTCCTTCATCGATCCGGACTTCGGCGGCCATTCCATGATGAAGGTGTTGCTCCTGGTGGCGGTCGCATCGAGGTCGGCCTCGACGGACCAGGCGATAACGATCTTGCCGCCCGGCTGCTTGTAGTCACCCAGGCGCGCGAAGGAGCCGTCGACCGTGATGCCGAGCTCTTCCCCGGCCTCGCGTTGCGCCGCCGCCAGTTCGTCCTCGTCCTCGTCGATGAGGCCTTTCGGGATCGACCATGCGCCTTCATCCTTCCTTGCCCAGAACGGGCCGCCGGGATGAACCAGAAGCACCCTGATATCCCCGTCTATTCGACGATAAATCAGCAGGCCCGCACTGCGTTTTGCCATTTTTGCATGTCCGTTTGCGGCGCCGGTGCGAGGTTTTGCCGATTCTCGGGTCGATCATGCGTGCTGAACTTGCACCGCGAAATTGCGACGCTATGTCAGATGCATCGGCATTGCACCTCATTCGCGAGTTCGGCAATCTGATAGCATCGTTTCAGGGGCGGCGTCGAAATCAGATGGGGCGTCCGGAATGCAACTCGGTCTGATCGGTTACTACAGCGATTTCGTGGTCTATCCGCTGGCGATCGCCCTGTTGGGCGTGGCCGGGCTGATCGAGGCAGGGGAAGAGAGCGCGCCGGACTGGATCGGCACGGTGCTGATCTGTCTCGGCCTGTGGACGTTGATCGAATACGTCCTGCACCGCTTCGTCCTGCATCACGTCCCCTACATCAGGGATCTGCACGACCGTCATCATATCGAGGAGCGCAGTCCGGTGGGCACGCCGACCTGGCTCAGCCTGGGCGTGCATGCGCTGATCGCGCTGCCCATCTGGCTGCTCTCGGATTTCGCGACCGCCAGCGCGGTGAGCTGCGGGCTGATGCTGGGCTATCTCTGGTACGTCAGCGTCCACCACATGATCCATCATTGGCACCCCGCCCATCCGAGCTATCTCTACACGCTCAAGCGCCGCCACGCGGTGCACCACCATATCGACGACAACGCCAATTTCGGCGTGACGTCGCTGTTCTGGGACCGGATTTTCGGCACGGCGCGGCTTTGAGGGCAGTAGGGCAGTAGGGCAGTAGGGGCAGCCGTTCAGCGCCGCTTGCCGCGGCCGGCGGGAGACTTGGCGCCGCGAGATCCTGTCAGCACCGGCGTGTTGTGCTGGTTTTCGTCGGACAGTTTGCGCCAGCGGGCCAGGCGCTCCGGATCGAGCGTGCCGGCCTTCAACGCAGCCTGCACCGCGCAGCCCGGCTCGTGCACATGCGTGCAGTCGCGGAATTTGCAGAGCGGCGCCAACTCGGTGATTTCGGCAAACAGCGTGTCGATGCCGTAGGCGACGTCGCTGACTTGCAGCGTGCGCATGCCCGGCGTGTCGATCACCCAGCCGCCACCGGCAATGGCGTGCAGCGACCGCGCCGTGGTGGTGTGGCGTCCCTTGGCATCGTGTTCGCGAATGGCTCCGGTCTGCTGCGCCGATCCGGCCAAACTATTGACCAGTGTCGATTTGCCAACGCCGGAGGAACCGATCAGCGCCACCGTCTGCCCCGCGCCGCACCAGGCAGCGAGTGCGGTCGCGGCGCCCGATATGCGCGGGTTCAGCGTCACCACGGCCAATCCGCGCTGCAGCGCGGCGGCTTGGCTTTGGTACGCCTCGGCGTCCTCGGCCGTATCGGCCTTGGTCAGCAGGATCACGGGGGTCGTTCCGGCCTCGTTGGCCAGCGCCAGATAGCGTTCGAGCCGGGCGATGTTGAAGTCGGCATTGCAGGACGTGACGATGAACAGCGTGTCGACATTGGCCGCGGCCAGCTGTGGCCCCCTGCCGCCCTGGACGCGGCGCTCCAGAACCGTCTTGCGGGTCAGGCGACGCCGCACGAGGTGGCTATGCGGCTCGACCAGCACCCAGTCGCCGACGGCGTAGTCGCCGGTGGTGGCCTGCGGCGCCAGGGACAGGTCGGTTTGTCCCCTCTGCGACTGGCCGCTCAGCCGGTCTCGATGGACCATGGCAATGCGGGTCGGGACGAGGTTTGCATCGCCCGGTTCAAGCTGGTCGCCGAAGAACTCCGACCATCCAAGGCCGGCAAGCGATAGGGATGGGGCGGAGGAGGAGGCCGTCACGGCTTCGACCAAGGGCATGGCGTCGCTGACATCGGACAATCCCGGGAAAAATAGGAGAGGCGCGGACCTCTCGGGACGGGCGATCCGCCCACGCCGCTGTATGGGCGGCACGGAGGGGTTTGGCAAGCGCTGCCGGTTGTCGCGGCAGCCCGGTGAAGATAGATTTGTGTCGGGTCTGAAGCTGGGGGTGCCGGGAATGCTTCTGCCATTCTTGCATTGGCCTGCAACTCGTCGCCACGGCAGGCTGAAATACCTGGCTCTTTTCGCGCCGTTCATCCTCTTGTCCGGCTACATCGCCTACGGCTTTGTCGGCATCCAGATTGACTCGCCGCTCGCCGCCTTAAGGCACTTTGCCGCGTTCCCCAACTGTGCGGCCGCCCGCGCCGTCGGCCTTGCCCCCGCGCGCAAGGGACAGCCGGGCTATTGGCCGACGCATGATGCCGACAGGGACGGTATCGCCTGTGAACCTTGGCATGGGGGAAGCGGCAGCGGCGTCAGGGTGCATCGCTATTCGCGGACCGGCAGATAGCTCACAGCTCCTTTTCCGCCAGTTCCCTGAACTCGTCGGGCACGGAGCGTGCCGCTTCCAGCGCCACCGTGCCGTAGCCGACGGCCTGCTTGCCGAAGCGTTCGCGGATCTTGTCGATGGCGCGGTCGGCGCCGAAGCGGGCGAGGCCTTTTTTGCTACCGGGGCGGCGCTTCTCGTCGGCGAGGCCGAGCGGCAGGTCGAGCTGCAGCTCCGCGCTCTCCTCCAGGTGCGAGACCGAGACCGCCAGCAGCGAGATGGTCTTTTCGCGTGGATGGTCGGCGAGCACGCCGCGCACCAGGTCGCCGGCAATCTCGGCCAGCATGGTGGTCGCCGAGATCGGCTGATCCAGCGTGATCGAGCGCGTGACGGCGCTGAAATCGGCAAAGCGCACGCGCACCGTCACCGTGCGGCCCGGCCGCCCCTTGGCGCGCAGCCGGCTGGCGACGCGGTCGGCCAGATGCAGCAAGGTGGGCACGATCACCCGCGCCACGGCGGGTTTCTGGCCAAGGGCCGATTGCGCGCCGGCCGAATGCGCCCGGCGCCTGGTCTCCAGTTTCCTCGGGTCGCGGTTCCATGCAAGAGAGGCAAGCTTTTCGCCGGCGGCGGGACCAAGCAGCCGCGTCAGCGCGCCGCTATGCGTTCTGGCCAGCTCGCCGATGGTCTCGACGCCGATTTCCGCCAGCCTTGCCTTGGTCGCCGGACCGACGCCCCACATCAGCGAGACCGGCAGGTCGTGCAGGAAGGCCAGCTCGGTGCCGGAATCGACGACCACCAGCCCGTCGGGCTTGGCGACCTGCGAGGCGATCTTGGCCAGATGCTTGGTGCGGGCGACGCCGATCGAGATCGGCAGGCCGAGTTCGGCCCGCACGCGGCGGCGGATCGCCGTGGCGATCTCCTGCGGTTGCCCGAACAGATGCGTGCAGCCTGCGACGTCGGCGAAGGCCTCGTCGATGGAGATGCGCTCGACCACCGGCGTGAAATCGTCGAGCACCTTGATCGCCGCATCCCCCAGCCGCTGGTAGTGGCTGAAATTGCCGCCGACGAAGATCAGTTGCGGGCAAAGCTCGCGCGCCTTGCGCCCCGGCATGCCGCCGCGCACGCCGAAGGCGCGCGCTTCATAGGAGGCGGCGAGCACCACGCCGCCGCCGACCGCGATCGGCTTGCCGCGCAGCGACGGGTCGAGCAGCTGCTCCACCGAGGCGTAGAAAGCATCGAGATCGGCATGCAGGATGGTGGCTCTCGTTTCCATCCGGCTGCATATCCACGGTTGCTGATGGACCGGAACAAATAGAGAACATAACATGTACATCTGTCAAGCGCCATGTCCGCGCCCGGCTGTATCGCCTGTGCTCTTCCCGCGAAAATTGCACAGCCAATGTCGGATCGCGGTTTTCAGCAACGTCCTAGAGACGGGCAACAAGGCTGTCAGCATGCCTGAATGCGGAAGGAGCACGACATGACCGACCACATCATCGCGCCTTACTCGGACTGGTTTGAAGCGCACAAATCGCATCTCGCAAAAGAGAAGGCGCTTACCCGCCAGCGTCAACAACTCGCGGCGGAGCGGCGCGCACTGCCTTGGCTGCGCATCGAAAACGGGCCATCGCATACGCTGGGCGATTGGGTCCGCCTTCACGACGAGTATGATGGTCGATGATGATCCGATATCGCCGCGCTGTTAAGCCCCGCCTCGGCCTTGCGGCATCCATCAGGAGCTTCGGCGATCATGTGTTCGCCAGATGCTCGGCCCGCAGCGCCGCCTTCATCCGTTCCAGCGCCGGCTCGCCGCCGGCCGCCAGTTCGTCGGCGATGCGGGCGAGCTGATCGTCGGCCTTGCGGTGCTTGCTGCCCCAGGCGCCGAGCGTGGCCAGCACCGGCAACAGGTCGATGCCGGCTTCCGTCAGCCGGTAGATCGCCTTCAGCCGGTGGCTCGGATCGTCGCTGCGGGTGAGGATGCCTTCGTCCTGCAGCCTCTGCAGCCGCTCGGCCAGCGTGCGCGAGGAGATGCCTTCATCCGATTGCAGGAATTCGCGAAAATGCCTTTTCCCGGCGAAGACCAGGTCGCGGACGATGAGCAGCGTCCAGCGATCACCAAGCAGTTCCAGCGACAGGCTGATCGGGCAGCCGGACCTTTCGCGCGTCGACATGTCTATGGTTCCATTTTTAAATCACTTTACTCTTGACATCGTTTTTGCCTTGCGTCAATGGTTCCAAAAGTAAAGCAATTTCCTTTGAACCGAACAAACGAGGAGACGACGATGAAGAAGCTCATCTTGCAGATGCAGATGTCGGTCGACGGTTTTGTCGGGGCGAACGAGGACCATCGCTGGCAGCTCTGGGAATGGGGCGACGACATTGGCTGGGACGAAGAGCTGAAGCGCGATTTCAACACCGTCTTCGCCGGCATCGACACCATCCTGCTCAGCCGCAAGATGGCCGAGGAGGGCTATCTCAGCCATTGGGGCAATGCGGCAAAGAGGTTTCCGCGCGATCCGTTCTACGCCTTCGCCCAGCGCATCGTGGACGCCTTGAAGGTGGTGCCGAGCGACAGGCTGAAAACCTCGCGATGGGAGCGCACGACGGTGGTGAGCGGCGACCTGCCGCGTGAGGTCAACGCGCTGAAAGCGGGCGAGGGTGCTGATATCGCCGTCTTCGGCGGCGCCGGCTTCGCCTCGTCGCTGATCGCCGCCGGGCTGGTCGACGAGTTCCAGCTGTTCATCAATCCGGCCGTGCTGGGCGCCGGCCGCCGCATCTTCGACGAGGGCGGTTTTCGTAACCTCCGGCTGCTCGGCTCGAAAGCCTATGCCTGCGGCATGGTGGTCAACCGCTACGCCCCGGCGCAGTGAGTGGGGCACGGCGAAGGTTCCTGTCAAAAAACCGTTTGGGCAGAATCCCTTGCCCTCGTCTCTTCGTCTTCAAGCTGCGGTCGCCGGCGTGGCGGCCGCCTCAATCCCAGACGGCGATGACGATGATCCTGGTGACGGGCGCCACGGGGCTGAACGGCAAGGCGATCATGCGCGAGTTCGCGCGGCAGGGGCATGAGGTGAGGGCGCTGGTGCGCGATCCGGACCGGGCGTCGGCGGCAGGGCTCGGCGGACTGCCGGCGTGGAACTGGTCGCGGGCGACATGCGCCGGGCGGAAGCGCTGGGCGCGGCACTTGATGGCATCGACCGCGTGCTGATGATTTCGACTGCTGCCGACGACATGACGGAAACGCAGTGCCGCTTCATCGATTCCTGCAGCCAGGCCGGTGTCGCGCATGTGTGGTGAAGTTCTGGCATCGACGCATCTGCGCCCCAGCCAGTTCATGCAGGTGTACCTGCGCGACGACCATTGCCGCCGAGGGCGCATTCTGTCTCGCGCTCGGCGAGACCGAACTGTCGCCGGTCGATGTCGAGGATATCGCCAAGGTGGCCTTCCGGCTGCTGCGCGATGGCGGCCATGAAGGCGAGAGCCTCGATATGACCGGACCGCAGGCGCTGACGATGAGCGATATCGCCGCGCTTATATCGCAGGCGATCGGCAAGCCGGTTCGCTATGTCGATGTCAGCCCCGCAGAGCGGCGACGCAATCTGCTGGCCAGCGGCGTTCCGGCCGGCTTCGCCGATGCGCTGGACGAACAATTGGCCGAGCGGTTGCGACGGCCGAAATCGCGGGTGCACCTGGCGACGCACGACATGTTCGGCGTGCGGCCGACGCCGTTCGTCGAATTTGCCCAACGCCACGCCGCGATGTTTCGGGCTAGCCGGGGCGGAAAAATCGTCCACGGCGACGTATCCTTTTTGTCGGCCCACTCGTCTTTGCTTTCCGAAAGGTCGCGCGGTCCGCGATCCGTAACCAGGAGAGCATCATGGCGAGCATCGAGAGCGAGGCAAACAGGAACCACTACGCGGCGATCGCCGCCAATGCCGGTAAAATGAGTCCGCAGGCGTTCGTCGAGTTCAACGATGCCAGTTGGACGGCGCTGACCGGAGAACCCGGCGGCGTCGACTATATCGAGGCGGATGCCGGCGGCGTGCCGGCGTTGTGGACTGTGCCGAAGGGCGCCGACGAGCAGCGCGTGCTGTTTTATGCGCATGGCGGCGGCTTCGTCGGCGGCTCGATCTACACCCATCGCAAGCTGGTCGGCCATCTGGCCAAGGCCGTCGGCTGCCGGGCCTTGCTCTATGGCTATCCGCTGGCCAGCCAGGCCAAGTATCCGGCCCAGCTCGATGCGGCGATGGTCGCCTGGAACTGGCTCATCGACCAGGGCTTCGACACCAGGCGGATCGTGCTTGCCGCGGATTCCTGCGGCGCGGTGCTGACCTATGGCGTCCTGCAGCGGTTGCGCGCGCAAGGGCGGCCGCTGCCGGCCGCCACTCTGATCATCTCCGGCTGGTTCGACATGGCGCTGACCGCTGCCAGCTATGAAACCAACCGCGAAAAGGATCCTTTCTTCGCCAAGGGCGGCGTCGACTGGCTGGTGACCAACTTCATCGGCGACCGCGACCGGCTGGATCCGGAGGTCAGCCCGCTCTATGCCGATTTGAGCGGCTTTCCGCCCGTCTTCCTGCAGGCCGGCGCCGATGAGACGCTGGTCGACGAAAGCCGCATGTTCGCCGAGCGCGCGCGGCAGGCTGGCGTCGAGACGCGGCTCGACGTCTTCGACGACATGCTGCACTCCTTCCAGATGATGGCCGGCCGGGCGCCGGAAGCCGACGACGCGATCCGCCGCCTCGCCGCCTGGGTGCGGCCGAAGTTGGGGTTGCCGGCTGCCGGTGACAATGCCGCCAACGGCAAGGTTGCCGGCGGCAAGGCGGCGTAGGCATGGGCGGGCCGATCGGGTTGCGCTTCGTGCTTGTGGAGGCGCGGCGCCTGCGCGATGCTGCGGCAAGGCTGAGCGACGCGCCGCGATGAACCAGCAGATCCGCAAATCCCGTGAGATGGGGCAAGGTATCGAGCCGCGCCTCGATCCCGAAGGCCTGTTCGACCTTCGCTACCGGGCGTTCCTGGAGACGGTCTCGCATTTGCGGGTCCGTCTGCACCGCTATTGCGCGCGCATGACCGGCTCGGCTCTCGACGGCGAGGACATCATGCAGGAGGCGCTGTTCGAGGCCTATCGCAAGATCGGGCTGCTCGACGATGCGCAGGCCTTGCGGCCGTGGCTGTTCCGCATCGCGCATAACAGGTGCATCGATTTCATCCGCAGCCGCCGCACGCGGCTCAAGGCCGAAGCTGGCTATGCCAGCGATGAGATCGTGCTGCCGGTCGAACCCGCCGGTGCGGGCGCCGGCCGCGCCATCGAAAGGCTGGTGGTGCACCTGCCGCCGAAGGAGCGCGCCTGCGTGCTGCTCAAGGATGTCTTCGACCATTCGCTGGAGGAGATTGCCGGCCTGGTCGGCTCGACATCGGGCGGCGTCAAGTCGGCGCTCAATCGCGGCCGGGCCAAGCTCGCCGCCTTGCCGGCGCAACCGGTCGCGGCACCCGCGCACGACCCCGAACTGGAGCGGCTGCTGAGCCGCTATGTCGAGCTCTTCAATGCCAGGGACTGGGACGGGGTGCGGGCGCTGACCAGCGCCGACGCCCGGCTGCGGGTTTCGGACTGCTACGATGGCCTGCTCTCCGACTCGCCCTATTTCGTCGAGTATGAGCGCGGCGAGCCTTGGCGCATGCGGCCAGCCGTGGTCCAGGAGGAGGCCTTGCTGCTCGTCGACAGGCTCCATGGCGAGCTCTGGCGGCCAGCCTATTTCGTGCGCATCCATGCCGACGGCGGTGTCATTGACCACATCGCCGACTATTATGCCTGCCCGTGGATCCTGGAGATGGTGGCTGCCGACCGATGATGGAGTGGCGATCCGCCCTACTGGGAGGCGTGAACCGGCACCTTACTTCGCATCGTGAAAGATGATGCCGACCGTGTGGCGCATGCCTGAGCGCAGGCGGCTGACGCCGTGGCGCAGGTTGACGCGGTAGTTGCCTTTCGTTCCCTGCACCGGCCGGTTGTGGACGGCGAAGGCCACCGCGTCGCCCTGGCGCAAGGGCACAACCTCGACCCGGCTCTGCATGCGCGGCCGCTGTTCGGTCAGCGCGAATTCGCCGCCGGTAAAATCCTCGCCCGGTTCGGAGAGCAGGATCGCCACCTGGAGGGGAAAGGCGAGATCGCCATAGAGGTCCTGGTGCAGGCAGTTGAAGTCGCCGGGGACATATTGCAGCAGAAGCGGCGTCGGCCTGACCTGGCCGGCGGCATGGCATTGTTCCAGAAATTCGGCATGCGTGGCGGGGTAGCGCAGGGGGATCGCCATGCGCTCGTTCCAGCGGTTGGCGACCTCGGCCAGCCTGGGATAGAGCGCGCTGCGCAGGCCGCCGAGCAGGTCCGGCAAGGGATAGCGGAAGTAGCGGTATTCGCCCCTGCCGAAACCGTGCCTGGCCATGTGGATGTGGCTGCGGAAATGCTGCTCCTGGGGGTAGAGGCCGGCGATCTGCCGGCACTCTTCGGGCGAGAGCAGCTTTTCCATCACCGCGCAGCCGAAGCCGTCGAGCTCGGCGGCCAGCGCCGGCCAGTCGTATGCGGCGACGCGTGTTTCGGCGGCTTCCACCGCCGCTGTGGCAACCTTGGCGTGAGCGTTCATATCGCGGCCTCCTTGTCGAGTAGAGCGCGCTTGCGTTCGATGCCCCAACGGTAGCCCGACAGCGTGCCGTCGGCGCCAACAACGCGGTGGCAGGGAATGCCGAGCGCGATGGCGTTGGCGGCACAAGCGGTCGCCACGGCACGAGCGCCGTTCGGCCGGCCAAGGCGCCGGGCAAGCGCGGTGTAGGTGATGGTGGCGCCGCAAGGGATGGCGCGCAGCACCTCCCACACCCTTTGCTGGAACGGCGTGCCATGGCGCATGTCGAGCGGCAGGTCGAGGCCGGCGCTGGGCGTTTCGATGAAGCGGGCTATAGCCGCGAGATCATCGTGGAGAGAGCCCTTGTCTTTGACCAGCACCTTGCCGGGAAAGCGGTCGGCGAGGTCCTGCTCCAGCGCGTCGGCGTCGGAGCCGATCAGGATGGCGCAGACGCCGATCGGGCTGCGCGCCGCGAGGATCTTGCCGATCGCGGATTGGCCGACGGCGTAGGCGATGGTGTCGAGGGTGGCTATCGCCGCCGGTGTGGTTATTTGGGTTTGCAAGAGGTTCATTGCCCTGACTCCTTTGTCTGTGCCTGAACCCTACAGAGGCGGCTTTCCTCGCTCACTCCGGTGCTTGCTTTCAAATTCAAATCGCATCTGTGAAGACCACCGTCGTCGCGTTCTGTGGCGCCCCCCTCTGTCCTGCCGGACATCTCCCCCACGAGTGGGGAGATTGGCCGTCACCACTGCTTTCGCCAATCTCCAGCGTTGCAAGAAATGAGCCGGCGCCAGAGCTGCCAATCTCCCTCCTTGTGGGGGAGATGTCCGGCAGGACAGAGGGGGGCGCCGTAGAGCGCTGACTTTTGAACCGTCTACAGGTCACGCGACACGCGTGACGGACACCTCACCGAGCAGGAAAACCTCGCCTGACAACAGCCGCAGCTCGATCTCGCCACTCGCAGTGCGGCCCCATTCGGCCTTACCGGCATCGACCAGCTTGCCGATGGCGGCCAAGACCTGTGACTTCGCGTCGATGGCGGCACCGTTGGCGATCTCGATGTTCGCACCGGCGGCGGAAGACCTTGCCATCGTGCGCATCGCCGGTCGTCACGCCCGCGAAGACCGGCAGGCCCTGCCGGCGGCCTTCGCCGATCCGCCGGCCTCGTGGTCGAGCAGCGCGCGCTTGCGCTCGGCGCCCCAGGCGTAGCCGGACAGGACGCCGTCCTTGCGGATCACGCGGTGGCAGGGAATCGCGACCGCATGGGCGTTGGCGGCGCAGGCGGCTGCGACGGCGCGGGTTGCCCTGGGCGCGCCGATGCGCGCGGCGATCTCGGCATAGGAAACCGTGCCGCCGACCGGGATGTCCTGCAAGGCTTGCCAGACGCGCTGCTGGAAGGCGGTGCCGCGCACGTCGAGCGGCAGGTCGAGGCCGAGTTGTGGGGCCTCGACGAAGCCGACGACGCGGGCGACCAGCGCCTCGTAGTCGCGGTCGCCGCCGATCAGCCGCGCCTTGGGGAAACGGTCCTGCAGGTCGCGCACCAGCGCGTCCGGATCGTCGCCGAGCAGGATCGAGGCGACGCCCCTGCGGCTCGACGCGACCAGTATGGCGCCGAGCGAGGTCTCGCCGACGGCGAAGCGTATGTCCTCATTGGCGCCGCCCGCACGGTAGCGCGTCGGCGTCATGCCGAGCATGCCGGTGGATTTCTCGTAGAAGCGCCCGCTCGAGTTGAAGCCGGCATCGTAGATCGCCACCGTGACGCTGGCGCCGTCCTCGAGACCCTGGCGGACCCGGGCGGCACGATGCGCGGCGGCATAGTCCTTCGGCGTCAGCCCGGTGATCGCCTTGAAGACGCGGTGGAAATAGCCGGCGCTGCGCCCGGCGGCATCAGCCAGTTCGGCCAGCGATGGCTCTTCCTCGCTCTGTTCGATCCTGCGGCATGCATCGGCGACCATCGCGGCATTGCCGGCCTCGAGCGAAGGGCCGTCCGGATTGCAGCGCCGGCAGGCGCGAAAGCCGGTCGCCTTCGCCTGAGCCAGCGTGTCGTGCAGTTGGACATTGACGGGATTGGCGCGCCGCGACGGGCAGGAGGGCCGGCAATAGACGCCGGTCGTCGCCACCGAATACCAGAATTGCCCATCCGCCGATTTGTCGCGCGCGACGATGCGCGCCCAGCGCGGGTCATCAGCGACCGGCAGCGGCGTCGATTTGAGGTCTTTGGCGAGAGTGATGAACATGCCGCATTGAAGCCGCTGGAAGACGGCTCCGCCACCCGTTTCCTGCCAACCGCCAGGATGCCTCGCACGGGTTCTTCCCAGATTGGGAAACTCCCTCTTGTTCCCAAATTGGGAAGTTGCTATATCGGGACATGCAGGTCATCGCCAGGAAAGCGCTGAAGGATTTTTGGGCCAAACACAATCAGGCCGAAGCTCCTTTGACGGCTTGGTATGTGGCTGTCAGCAACGCTGACTGGAAAACTCCGGCAGACATCAAGGCCGCGTTTGGAGCGACAGTCGATTTCGATGGAAAACATTCGACCCATTAAGACCGAAGCCGATTACGATTGGGCGATCGCCGAAATCACCAAATATTTCGAGAATGAACCGGAGGTCGGCTCACTCGATGGTGATCGCTTCGACGTTCTTGCAACTCTGATTGAGGCTTATGAGGACAAGCACTACCCGATTGAAGCCCCCGATCCCATCGAAGCCATTCATTCGCACATGCAACTGTTCAGCCTATCGCGAAAGGCTCTGGCCGAGGTGATCGGATCATCGCCTCGGGCAACCGAGGTGCTGAACAGGAAGCGCGCTCTTACCGTGGATATGATCTTCAAGCTGAACAAGGAATGGAACATTCCTGCCGAAGTCCTCGTGCAACCCTATCACCTTGCAAATGATAGGGAGCGCAAGCGAGCCTAAGCCGACTGGCTTCGTTGGCATGAACCGGTTCTCCTATGCCGCCCTCTTGGGTTCCACGGCGAACGGGCTGAGCCCGAGCCAGGTCTGTATCTTCTTGCCGATAGCCTGGTCGCCCGTCAGGGAAACCTTCGCGCCGGCTTTCTCGACGGTCAGCAACCCCATCCAGATTGCCGTCATCGTGTGCAGGTCGGTGGAGACGTAGAGATCGACATCGAAGCCCGGATCGTACCAGCACAGATCGACCTCGCCGTGCTTTTCGACGATCAGCCACCACGAGCGTTTGGACGCCGGCAGATCCAGATACAGAAATTGTATCACCGTGCGTCCTTCGGGGAGCGGCGAGGGGTTCAGATTGCGCCGCATGTCCCACATCAGCAGCGACGGATCGAGGTTCTTGAGCGACAACCGGGACTCGACCCATTTCTGTCCCCAAAAACCCATCGCCTCGACGACGGGGCGCAGATCGCGGCCGGCCTCGGTCAGCCGGTAGTCGAAGATCCCCTTCTCGCCCGGCACCTCCTTGCGCTCGACGATCCCCGCCAGCTCGAGCTCCTTCAACCGTTGCGACAGAAGGGTCGGCGACATTTTGGGGACGCCGCGGCGCAGGTCGTTGAAGCGGGTCGAACCCGCCACCAGTTCGCGCATCAGCACCATCGTCCAGCGGGTGCACAGCACCTCGGCGGCCATCGATAGCGGGCAGAACTGCTTGTATCCGTGCTGGGCCATGATCGGTGCTCCTCCCTCGAAGCTGGCCGAACATTAGGCCTTCATGAATGAAGCGGCCAGTACGGAAACTGTACCGCCCCAGTACAGATCGCGGACTGGTTGGCGAGGGGCCGGCCATGCGAGCCCTTTGGCCGGTCGCACGGGATAGCCCTGTGCGCCGCAACCAGGAGACGACCATGACTGCTTACGTTATCGCGGACATCAAGATGAAGGATCCGAAATGGGTGCCGGGCTACGCGGCCTCGGTGCACGACATCGTCCACAAGCATGGCGGCAAATATCTGTCGCGCAGCGGCAATGTGAAGACGCTTGAAGGCAAGCCGCTTGAGACCACGCTGATCGCCCTGATGGCGTTCCCGTCGGAAGCGGCGGCGCGCGCCTTCACCAACGATCCGGCCTATGCGCCTTTCGTTTCGGCGCGTCAGGGCGGCAGCGATAGCCGCTTCCAGCTGATCGACGATACCGATCTGGCCGGAACGATCCCATATCTACCCAAGGGATGATCCTTCCCGGCAGTCGTCACATCGATTTCGGGATCTCCAAGCAGCAACAGTCACAGCGCTTGCCTGCCGGGCCGCCATATTTTCGGCGGCCGGCCAGCTGTGCTTTTTCAAGAAGAATGGAATGGATATGAAATCAAACTTTCGCAACAGGCTCGTCATGACGGGGGCCATGCTGGCCGTCTGCGCCACCTTCGCACAGGCGCATCAGGAAGCGGCCGGAGCCGCGTCCGGTCCCAATCCGCTGGCCGAGAAGGTACAGGCGGCCAACAGCCGGTTCCTCGATGTCAAGGCGGCGACGGCCGAGGGCTATGCGCCCATTCCCTGCGCCAGCGGCATCACCGGTGGCGCCATGGGCATCCACTACGTCAACGGCCAATACCTGAAGGACGACAAGATCGACATCGCCCGTCCCGAGGCCGTGATGTACGAGCCGATGGCCGACGGAACGCTCAAGCTGGTGGCGGTCGAATACATCACCTCGAAGGGGCCGGCGTCGCTGGACGGACAGCTGTTCAACTTCAACAGCGCCCCCAACCGTTATGGCCTGGGTGAATTCTACGAGCTGCATGTCTGGGCCTGGAAGGGCAACCCGACCGGCACTTTCGCCGACATGAACCCGAAAGTGTCTTGCGAACACGCGATGGCGCCGAGCCAGTAGCCGGCAAGGTCAGGCGGCGCTATGCCGCTAGCCTCTTCCGAGAGGCGGCGGGGTGGTTCGCCTGGCCTCGGCCAGGCCCGGTCATTGCGGTGCCGGTTCGGGCAGAGGCAGGCGCATCCCGACGGTATCGCGGCTCGTCCGCGGCAGAACGAAACGCCCGGTCAGGTACCAGATTACGGATACGACGAGGATCGAAAGGTAGCCGTCCACGGCATAGTGCCAGCCGGTATAGACCGAGCCGAACAGGATGAGTGCCGCGAAGGACCAGCCGGCGACGGCCCAGCAGCGGCCGAAACCGCTCAGGAACAACGCGTTGAGCGTGACGAAGGCGACATGCATGCTTGGCATGGCGGAGATACCGCCGCCCAGTTCGGGGCGGCCGCTTGTGTAGACTGTGAGCAGATAGCTGGCATACATGTGGACCGGCGCGGCGTAGCCGTTCCGGTCCAAGGCGGTCTGCAACCCGGCAAACCGGTCGCCGCCGTAGAACTGGTCGTGAAATATCGGGCCGGCGGAAGACAGCGCCATGGCCAGAACGGTGCCGCACAGGATCGTGGTCAGCGCGAGCGCCCAGAGATAACGCAAACGCGCTGCCGGGCTGTTCCAGAAGGCGACGAACAGCAAGGTGCCGAACCATTGCACGTGCCAGCCATATCCGTAGCCGATGAAGATGACAGCCGAAATGCGTTCGGGAACGACGCGATGCGCCCATGTCCAGGGATCGGCGCCATGCAGCCCAACATCGAGCTCCGCCAGCATGCGGTCGGCGTAGAAGGGCACGATATCGGGGATGAGGATCTTGAAGGTGGTGAAGGCGGTTATGCCGAGAAAGGACAGCAGGATCACCGATGCGGCGCCCAGCCAGCGCTGCCTGAGCATATCGAGCATGAACCGCGTCGGGCTATGCCTGGCAAATGTCAGCGCCATCGCGCCGAGGCCGGCGGCAAGAAGCGTAGGCAGGAAGAAGACGAATGGCTCCGCGTAGGATTGCGCCAGGTGCAGATAGCGGCCCGGCTGCAGGCAAAACGCGGCCAGGGCATAGGTCAGGCACAGGGCGGTCAGCATCCAGCCGCTCCTGGTCGCGGCGATGTCCAGGTCAAAAACGCCAAGCGGCCGGCACTCGCCGTTCCGCTGCGCGGTGTGCGCACTCATTGAGGAAAACCCGCCAACTGCCCAAGCATTAACAGGGGTATTTCTCCGATGAAGTATTACTATTCAATTACACTTTTGGACGGATAAAAAATACAAATATTGGATGCTTATATTTCTTCCCTTTCCGTCAAGGATTCGTTGACGAAGATGCCATCGTCGAATGCAGAAGTAGCGACTGCGCCGGCGCGGTTTCCAAACCCGAAAGGTTGCCGGGCTTCGGCCGCGGTCGAAGCGGGCCACCGCCTGGCCGGCGATGGCCCTGTGGATCAGGCGGCCCTGATCAGGCCGAGCTGCGTCAGCGCCGCGACGCCGTCGTCGAGGCCGATCTCCTCGACGATCCTGCCGTCGATCACCTTCAGCACCGTGGTGCCGGTGAAGCGCATGGCGCGGCCGGTGGCGGCAGGCAGCGAACCGGCGAGGAAATCGCCGAAGGCCGGGCCGGTATGCGTGCCGCCGCCCTCCCACTGGCCGACGACGTAGTCGCCCTCGGCGATGAGATCGGCCGTAGCCCAGAAGTTGAGATCCGGGAAGGCGGCGCGGAAATCGGTCATGAAGGCCTTGATGTCGTCGCGGCCCCGGCGCGGCTCGTGCAGCGAATATTTGAGCAGCATGTCGGGCGCGGCGATGTCGTCGACGACGGACAGGTCGCAGGTTTCACCCCAGAAGTCGGTGAACCATCTGACGACGACGGCCTTGTTGTCTTCCTGTTTGGTCATTGGGAGCGTCCTTTCGTGTTTGGCTGGGGTCATCCGCGGTGCCGCTGATGACCTGGGCATTCCCTAGGCCCATCGGGGGAGCGCAAAACTCCGGTTCTTGCCGGCCAATCGAAAGACGGGGCGCCAGGAATATTGCAGGCGGGAAGGCATGCTTCTCGGTAACTGTTTCTTCTCTGGTTTTGTCGCAGATTGCCCGCGGGTGGAGCAGGGCGAAAACAGACGATGGCGCGTCAGGGCAAGAAAAGTCGCAACGGAGCGTTCTGGGCCAAGGCCCTGGAGCGGGCCCATCTTGGCGTCTGGGATTGGGATCTCCGCACGGGCGACTGCTTCTATTCGCCGACCTGGGCGCGAATGCTGGGCTACGAGCCAGATGAACTCGCCAACACCAGCGATTTGTGGCTGGAGCTCACCCATCCCGACGACCGCGAGCGGGCGCTGGCCAGCGGCGACCGCCACATTGCCGGACTGACCGATGCCATCGAGACGGAAATGCGGCTGAAGCACAAGCTGGGCCACTGGGTGTGGGTGCTCGACCGCGGCGGCATCGTCGAACGCGGCGCCGACGGGCGGCCGCTGCGGCTGATGGGCGTGCAGACCGACATTTCGAAGCAGAAGGCGGCCGAGGCCGCGCTCGAACAGGTCACCATGCGCTTCCGTCTGGCGCTCGCCGCCAGCGGCACGGGCATCTGGCATTACGACATCGCCACCCACAAGAGCTTTTGGGACGCCCGCACCAGGGAGATGTTCGGCGTCGCCGCCGATGCCGACGAGGTGCCGGCCAACCTCTGGCACAGTTTTCTGCATCCCGACGACAAGGAAGCCACCGAGCGCGCCCACCAGCCGCCACCCGGCTCGAGCGGCGTAACCGCCTCGCAATACCGCATCGTCAAGCGCGACGGCGAGATCCGCCACATCGAATCGCTGGTGCGTTACGTCGCCGCCGCGGGTGCTGACGGCCAGATTCTCGGCACCGTGCGCGACATCACCGAGGACAAGCTGCGCGAACAGGAGCTTGCGTTTGCCGCCCGCCACGACGCGCTGACCGGCCTTTGGAACCGCGCCGCCTTCGACAGGCTGCTTGCCGACCACATTGCCACGGGCGAGCCGCTGGCGGTGTTCTATGTCGATCTCGATTACTTCAAGGCGCTCAACGACTTCGCCGGCCACGCCGCTGGCGACCTGGCGCTGAAAAGCGTGGCGGCGGGCATTGGCCGCTGCCTGCCGCCATCGGCGCATGCGGCGCGGCTCGGCGGCGACGAGTTCGCTTTGCTGGTGCCCCATTGCGACGCGGCGCAGGCCGAGCGGCTGGCCGGGGCCATACTGGCGGCCGTGCGCGGCGCCGATCTCGGCCTTGCCGCGGCCGCGCGGCGGCTCGCGGCAAGCATCGGCATCGCTATCGTCAACGACCGGGTGACCACGGTCGCCGATGCGCTGGCCTGCGCCGACGACGCCTGCTACGCGGCCAAGGCCGCCGGGCGCGACCGCTTCGCGGTGTTTTCGGCCGAGGCCAATTCCGGCGGCCTCAACGCGGCGCGGCTCGCCGCCGACACGGTCGACGCCATGGAGGACGGAAGGCTGAAACTGTTCGGCCAGGAGATCCACCGGCTGGGGCGGCCCTGGCAGGAAAACCGCCATGTCGAGGTGCTGGCGCGGCTTGCCGGACGCGGCGGCAAGCTGATTCCGCCCAGCGAATTCATCCCGGCGGCGGAGCGCTTCGGCATAGCCGCCAGGCTCGATCGCTGGATTATCCGCACCGCGCTGTCGCGGCATGGCGCGGCGATGAAGTCCGGCGCGATCACGCTCGGCTTCAACCTGTCGGCGCAGACGCTGAGCGATCCCGGACTGTGGGACTTCGTCGACAGCATCATCGAGGAGACCGGGGCGCCGCATTCCGGCATCGGCTTCGAGATCACCGAAACCGCCGCCGTCACCAATTTCGACGCCGCCGAGACGTTCGTGCGCAAGGCGCGCGAGCGGTGCTGCAAGGTCAGCCTCGACGATTTCGGCGCCGGCATGAGCTCGTTCGAATATCTCAGGCGCTTTCCGGTCGATGCCATCAAGATCGATGGCTCCTTCATCGAGCACATGGCCGAGAGCCGCTTCGACCGCGAGATCGTCTCGGCCATATCAGGCATTGCCCGCAGCGTCGGCTGCGCCGTCGTGGCCGAGAAGATCGAGCAAGCCGAGACGCTCGTCATCCTGCAGGCGATGGGCGTCGATTTCGGCCAGGGTTTCCTGCTGCACCGGCCCGAGCCGCTGGAGCAGATCGTCGCGCGCGCCATCGGGCCGGCAAGCGCGGCACCGGCCCGCAAGGCGTCCTAATCAGAGTTGCCGCATCATCGCTTGCGGAAATTCCAGCACAGCGGTCTCGGGTCGCCTGTGCTGGGCTTCCGCCACCGTCTCGATCAGGAGGTCGAGGGCCTCGCATGCCGAGCGGCTCGTCTCGTCATTGCCGCGCAGATAATGATAGGCGCGTTCGAGATGGATGCGGGCGGCTGAAAAATCGCTGCTCAATGGTTCCCTCCATGATCCCGCCCTGATTTATCTTGGCCGGCCCGGCGGAATGTGGGGTAAATATCCACAGGCGGTTTTTATTCAAATGCCGATGGATCTTGGCCGCGCTGTCAGGAGAGGCAGCGCGCGACGCTTGGCCCTGCCTTGTCGGGCGACTAGACTGCCACCTCCCTTGTCCGAGGTGACATTGATGATCGTCCAGGCCTGCATCAACGGCGCGCGTCCGCGCGACTTTCACCCGAAGCTGCCGCTTACGGCGCAGGCCATGGCCGGCGATGCGGCGGCCTGCGTCGCGGCCGGTGCCGGCGAACTGCACATCCATCCGCGCGGCGCCGACGGGCACGAAAGCCTGGCCGCCGTCGATGCGACGGTGCTGGCCGCGCGCCGGGCCTGCCCGGGCACGCTGGTCGGCGTGTCGACCGGCGCCTGGATCGAGAACGATGTCGCGCGCACCCGCGCGGCGATCGCCGGCTGGCGCGAGCTGCCCGACTATGCCTCGGTCAATCTCTCCGAGGCCGACGCGCCCGCCGTGATGGAGCTGCTGCGCCAGCGCGGCGTCGGCATCGAGGCCGGGCTCGCCACGACAGAAGACGCCGAGCGGTTCGTGGCGCTCGCCGACCATGACCGGGTGCTGCGCATCCTGATCGAGATCGACATACCGGACCTTGCCTTAGCACTCGCCGAGGCAAACGGTATCGCCGCCGTGCTCGAGCACGCCGAAGTGCGGCGGCCGATCCTGCTGCATGGCGTCGACGCCACCGTCTGGCCGTTCGTCGAGCTGGCGCGCCAAAAGCGGTGGTCGACGCGGGTCGGGCTGGAAGACGGCAAGACGCTGGCCGATGGAACCGTGGCGAAGGACAATGCGGAAATCGTCGCGGCCGCAGTGGCGGTTTTCCGCTCCGCGTCCGCCGGCTGACCTGCGGTCTGCCTCAGCCCTGCTTGCGGACCGGTGCCGTCCACGCGCGCAAAATGTGTTTCTGGATCTTGCCGGATGCGGTGCGCGGCAGCGTATCGGTGAGCAGGAACTCTTTCGGCACCTTGAAGCGGGCGATGCGGGCGCCGCAATGACTGGCCAGATCGGCCGGATCAACCACGCATCCGGCTTTGACCACGACGAAGGCGCGCCCGACTTCGCCCCAGCGCGCGTCGGGGACGCCGATCACGGCGGCTTCGGCGATGCCTGGATGGTCGAGCAACACGGTTTCGATTTCAACGGGATAGACGTTCTCGCCGCCGGAAATGAACATGTCCTTGCGACGGTCGACGAGAGTGATGAAGCCTTCCTGGTCGCGCCGCGCGATATCGCCGGTGCGGAACCAGCCATCGGCGGTGAAGGCGCGCTCCGTCTCTTCCGGCCGGTTCCAGTAACCTGGCGTGATGGAGGGGCCGGACAGCCATATCTCGCCGGGCTCGCCTGCCGCGACATCGCGGCCATCGTCGTCGACGAGGCGCAGCCCGATCGTCGGCGCCGGCAGGCCGGCCGAGCCTGCCTTGCCGGCGATGCGGTCGGCCTCGACGGGCATGCCAAGCACCGTGCCGGCCTCGGTCATGCCGAAGCCGTCGGCCATGCGCACGCCCTGGGCCAGCCACCATCTGATATCCGTGGCCGGGTTGGGCGCGCCGCCGGTGAAGATTGCGGTGAGCGCGGTCCAGCGCGACGGCGTGAAGTCGGGGTGGTCGCGCAGCATCCCGGCCATCTGCGGCACGCAGAAATAATGGGTGACGCCAAGAGCCGGATCGGCGAGGCGGCGATTGGTGGCGCCGGCATCGAAGCCGGGCGAGATAAGCACGGTGCCACCCTGAAGCAGCGTCGGACGCAGGCTGGTGATGAGGCCGATGACATGGAACATCGGCGCATCGCAGAGGAAGATGCTGGCATTGCCGACGCGGCCCAGCACGCCGAAATTGACCGCCGTGGCGAAAGCATTGCGCTCGGTGACGATGACGCCCTTCGGCCGGCCCGACGTGCCCGATGTGTAGAGGATGACCGAGGGCGCATCGTCGGCGGGCAGGGGACGGCGCGGCGCCGGCGTCTCTGCCTCGACCGCCGCCGCGAAGGCGGCGACATCGACGGGGATGCAGCGCCCGGGCAATGCCGCCTGCAGGACGGCGTCATGCAACAGCAGCGCCGGATCGCAATCGGCAAGGATCGCCTGCTGTTCGGCACTGGCAAGCCGCCAGTTGACCGGCACGAAGATGGCGCCGAGCCGCATTGCGGCCTGCTGCAGGATCAGGAGATCGGCGCTGTTGCGGGCAAGCGTGGCGATCCGTTGCCCGGGCTTGACGCCGTAGCCGGTTTCGAGAACGCCGATGGCTCGCTGGATGGCCTCGTCAAGCGCGGCATAGGTCCAGCGCTGGCCGGAGGCCAGGTCGACGCAGGCAACACGGGCCGGCTGCGCGCCGGCATGCAGGGCCACCGGGTCAGAAATCGTCAAGGCCGGCATGCGCATCTCCTCCCAGATTGCGTCGTTGGCTTATCGCGTCATCTGGCCTTGTCGTAAGCGCCGAGGCCCGGCTTGTAGCTCTTTTCGTCGATGAACTGGCGGATGCCTTCCTTGCGGCCTTCATTGTCGTGGGAATTTGCCGCCTCCTGGGCGCGGACCAGATAGTCCTCGGCATTGTCGTAGGTCATGTCGCTCACGCGGCGGATGGCGTCCTTGGTCGCCTTCAGCGCGATCGGGTTCTTCTTCAGAAGGATGTTGGCGACCTCGGTGACCCGTGTCTTCAGGTCCGCCAGCGGCAGGCTTTCATTGATCAGCTTCCAGGCGGCGGCCTTCCTGCCGTCGATCAGTTCGCCGGTTAGTGCGTGATACATGGCGTCACGCATCGACAGCAGGTCGACCACCACCTTGGTGGCGCCGCCGCCGGGCAGGATGCCCCAGTTGATCTCGGACAGGGCGAACTGCGCCTCATCGGCGGCAAAGGCGAGGTCGCAGGCGAAGAGCGGGCCATAGCCGCCGCCGAAACACCAGCCATTAACCATGGCGATGGTCGGCTTGCCGTACCAGCGCAGGCGCCGCCACCAGCCATAGGCTTCGGATTGCGCCTTGCGGACGGCGCCAAGCCCCTTGGCTTCGGTCTCGCGGAAATACTCCTTGAGGTCCATGCCCGCCGACCAGGCGCTGCCTTCGCCCGACAGCACGAGCACGCCGACATCGGCGCGGTATTCGAGTTCGTCGAGAACCTCCATCATGCGCCGGTTGAGCGTCGGGTTCATGCAATTGCGCTTGTCCGGCCGGTTGAAGCGCACCCAGGCGATGCCGTTCTCGACGTCGAAGGCAACGGTCTCATCGGTCATGGTCGGTCTCCTCTCGTTCCACCACTGCTATGGAAAATTGCTATGGGGCATAGCTACCTTGATTGCTATGTCGCATAGTCTTTTTCGCTTGACAAGAGCCGGCATCGCGGCGATCGGTTGGCATGGACGAAACCCAGCCTCACACCGGGCCAGAAATGATGTCCGACGACGCGCTCGATGCGCAGATCGGCTACAATCTCAAGCGCGCCTCGGCTTTCGCGCTCAATGATTTCGCGGTCGAACTGACCGATGCGGGCCTGCGCCCGGTGACCTATGGCATGCTGGCGCTGATCGATGAGCGGCCAGGCATCCGCGCCGCGGAACTGTGCCGTCTCCTGGGCATGAAAAGCGCCAATATGGCGCCGCTGCTGGCGGAACTGGAAGAGCGCGGGCTGGTCGAGCGCGACGACCATGCCGAGGACAGGCGCGTGCGGATGCTGACCCTGACGCCGGCGGCCAGACAGGCGATGCCAGGCTGGCGGCGACAGGTTCGCCGGCACGAGGACAGGTTTCTGCAAAGGCTGACGAAGAAGGAGCGGGCGACGCTGCTGCGCCTGCTGCGCCTGATCTGGACGGACGAAGGTTGAGGGCTGCCTATTTGGCTTCGCCGTCCGGCGCGGAAAGCCGCAGCAACAGGGCGAGCAGCGCGATCACCGGCGGGACGATGAAGCACCAGACATTGGCATAGGCAAAGCCGAGGGCGGCTGCCGCGCAGCCGGCGGCGAAGACGGCGACCGCCGCAGCCATGCGCCGCAGGCGGGCAATGAGCGCCGGGCGGGCTTCCGGGGCCGTGCCGCCGATGAGATCGGCTAGGTCGATCATGATCTGGGTGGTGGTGCCGGTCATCAGCGTCGAAGGCGGGGCTGCCGCCAGATGGACCCGGTGCACCGCGTTCTGGATCGCCATGGCGGCGACCAGCACCATGCCGGTGACGATGGCGGCCGCGCTGTCGCCGCTGGCGAAGGGGCCAAAGCGGATCGCTAGCGCCGCGCCGATGACAAGCAGCGCCAGTTTGGTCGCCAGCAGCACTCCGAGCGCCTGATGTCCGCGCCGGCGCAAATGCTCGCCGGCCAGCCGGGTCAAGATGACGACGATGCAGAACACCGGCAGCGCCAGCAGCTTTGCCAGCACGCCCGAAATGCCGAGCACCAGCGAGGCGCCGAGGGTGACGAAATTCCCGGTCACATGCGCGGTGAACAGGCCTTGCAACGCCAGGAAGCCGGCTGTGTCGACATAGCCGCCATTGAGGCTCAGCAGCAGCGGCAGCGTAGGCTTCATGGCGTCGTCGCCGGGAAGAGGAAACGGTCGGGCGCCAGCGCCGCGGCGGTGACGCCGCGTGCCGTGACGTCCTCCGGCAGGGGCTCGCCGCGCATCAGCGCCGCGCCCAGCCTGGCCAAGGTCAGCGACACCTGAAAACCATAGCCGCCCTGGCCGCCGAGCCAGAAGAAGCCGGGCAGGCGGGGGTCGAAACCGGCGACCGGCGTGCGGTCCGGCGCGAAGGTGCGCAGGCCCGCCCATGGCGTCGACGGACGGCCGATGCGCATCGACGTCGCCTGCTCGATGCGGTCGACGGCGATGGCGACGTCGATGTCTTCCGGCCAGGCGTCGCAAGGCTCGGAATCGGTCTCGTCGGCGAGCGAGCCGATCAGCCTGCCGGCATCGGGCTTGAAGTAGAATTGTTCGTGCAGGTCGACCACCAGCGGCCAGCTGGCGATGTCGGTGCCGGCGGGCGCATCGAACAGGAAGGCGGTCCGTCGCTTGGGCTGGAAGCCGAGGCCGGAGAGCCCGGCCAAGCCAGCGACGACATCGACCCAGGCGCCGGCGGCGTTGACGACGATGTCGGCTGGATAGACGCCGGCGCTTGTCTGCACGCGCAGGCCGCCGCCGTCTTGCGAAATGGCGCGCACCTCCTCGCCGGTGCGGATCGTGCCGCCGCCGGCCTTCAGCGCCGAGGCGCAGGCCGCAAGCATCTTGCCGGTGTCGATATCCACGGCGTCCGGCTCATAGACGCCGCCGCTAGTGGCTTCAGTGGCGATGGCGGGAACCAGCGCGTGGAGCTCGGCCGCCGAAAGCCGGCGCACGCTGGGCACCAGCGCCTGCAATTCATCGGCCAGCTTGTCGATCGCGGCGCCGTCGCCTTTCCAGCCGACATGCAGCGCGCCGCGCCGATGGGCGACGAAGCCGCCCTCGACGATTTGCTGCCGGCTGGCCAGCGTCAGCGCGCGCACCAGCCGGTTGCCGTAGGTCTCGGTGAACAAAGCGGCGGAGCGGCCGCTGGCGTGGTAGCCAAGATGCGGCTCGCGCTCGAGGACAGTGACGGAGGCCCAATCCCGCACGGCCGCCGCAAGCGACAGGCCGGCAATGCCACCACCGATGACGACGATCTTTCCGGGAGGATTCGACTGCATCCATCAGTCGTAAAAATGATTTCGTATCCAGTCAAACGCGATCTTCCCCCCGGTCGTTCGCGCAGCCATTTCTGCCCGCTCTACGGGGAGAAATCGCAGGCGGGGCAATGAGGGCAGCGCCGGCTCCGACGATCGGCAGCCCTCCTCTACAAGGTCACAGCCCGCCCCAGTCCTCGCCGAACCGCCTCGCGATAAGCGAGATCCGCCGCCACCAGATCCTCCATGGCAACACCCATTGCCTTGTAGACGGTGATCTGGTCGGCGCTGATCCTTCCCGGCCGCAGCCCAAGCAGCATCTCGCCAAGCTCGGTTCCGGTCTGCGGATCGATGCCATCGAGTTCGCAAGAGCCGACCGGAGTAGGCGCGAAGGCGTCCCTGGTCTCGACGAACAGGCTGGCCCGGCCGACAAGCTCGACCGGCAGCTCGCCGCCGGGGGGTGCTACGCCCACCGACGAGACATGCGTGCCGGGGCGCAGCCATTCGGCCGAGATCACCGGCTGGTAGGAATGCGTTGCCAGGCACACGACATCCGACGAGCGCACCGCGGCCTCGAGATCGCTGACGGCGACGACGCCCGGATGCAGCGCTGCCAGCGCCCGCGCGTCCGCGAACTCCTTCGAGGCGACGCGAATCTCAGTGAAGTCCCGCACCAGCGGCAGAAGGTGCAAGTGCTGGCCGGCCTGCACGCCGGCGCCGACCACCGTCGCGACCCTGGCGTCGCGGCGGGCCAGTTCCCGCACCGAGAGCACAGCCGAGCCGGAGGTGCGCACGGCGGTAATATAGGTGCCGTCCATGACACAGACCGGCATGCCAGTTTCCGGGTCGAACAGATGGATCGTGGCGAGATGGCTGGGGATCGCCCGGGCGATGTTGCCTTCGAAGACGTTGACGATCTTCACCGTCAGATGCATGCCCGCCATCCAGGCCGGCATCGCCAGCGAATAGCCGGCCCGCGGAATGTCGAGCTGCGGCCGTGCCGGATTGACGATCTCGCCGCGGGACAATGCCTTGAAGCCCTCCGCCAACGCATCGAGAAGCTGGCGCAGGTCGATGCATGTTCTCACCTCGGCTTCGCTCAGCATGAGCACGGCCGTGTCGCCCTTGGTAAGGGCATTGCGGGAGGTCCGTATGGTCGATGTCATGGGATTTGCCTTGGTCGGGTTGCGTTGCCCGCCAACGGTATTGCCACTCGACAGCGTGATGAAATATGCTGTTTTCGCGATTTTTGCGTGATAATCGCGCTATCTGTGTTCGGAAAGTGTGAATTCAAAATGGACGATCTCGACCGCATCGACCGCTCGTTGTTGCGCTTGCTGCAGGAGGATGGCCGTCGCACGACGCTCGATCTGGCCCGCCGCGTCGGCCTGTCGCCGACCGGGGCGGCGCAACGCATCAAGCGGCTGTTCGCCGAAGGCTTCATCCGGGCGGTGCGGGCCGTTCTCGACCCGGCCCGGATCGGGCAGGCGCAACTCGTCTTCATCGAGGTGCGGCTCGATCATACGGCGCCGCATGTCTTCGACCGCTTCGCCGAGGCGGTTGTGCGGGCGCCCGAGATCATCGAATGCCACATGGTGGTCGGCGGCTTCGATTATCTGGTCAAGGCGCGCATCGCCGACATGGCGATGTTCCAGGATTTCCTGCAGCGGGTGATCCTGCCGCTGCCCGGCGTCAGGGAGACGCATACCTACGCCTCGATCGCCAATGTGAAGCCGGACGCATTGCTGCCGATCTAGTGGATTGATCGGGACAGACGAGTCCGATTGGGGATTCCCGATGTTGCGTGCCTGTGCGACGATGCGAGATGCGTACCGGTATCAGCATCGTCGTCACAGCATCGGATAGGGCCCGGCTTGAGGCGCTCGTCGCGGCGCGGTTCGTCGCAAAAGCACGTTTGGCGGGTGCGAAGATCTAACTCTGAAATCTTGCCGTTCGCGCGTCGGTGGGCGCTCAGTTGGTGCACTATCTCCAGAGTAGCCGCGCTTCGACTCCGAGGACGCGCTTGCAACACAAGCAAGTGAGTCCTGGAAATTGATATTAGGCCAGCGGAACATACCTTCAGCGTTCAGCAACGCAAGCGATCAAAGCTCGTGGCTGGCATGGTTTTCGTTGAGCAGGTGGACAATCTCGGCTGCAGAGACTGGCTTGCTGAAATGATATCCCTGCATTTCGTCGCAGTTGTTGTTGCGCAGGAACGCGATCTGTTCGTCCGTTTCGACGCCCTCGGCAATGACCCTGAGGTTCAGTTTCTGGCCGAGCGAGATCACGGCGCTGGTCACGGCCTGATCGTTCGCGTCGGAGGCGAGATCGTTGATGAAGGACTTGTCGATCTTCAACCGCGCCACGGGGAAGGTCTTGAGTGCGCTGAGGCTCGAATATCCCGTTCCGAAATCGTCGATCGATATCTGGACACCTAGGCTTTGCAGCGCGTTCATCGTCGCGACTGCCATCTCGGTATTCTGCATGATCAGGCTTTCGGTCACTTCTAGCTCGAGATATTTCGGTTCTAGTCCGCTATCCTCCAGTGCCGCGACGACACGATTGATCAGATTGCTTTCCTTGAATTGTCGCGCCGACACATTGACGCAGATTACCATCGGCTGCAGGCCCGCGTCCTGCCAGGCCTTGTTCTGCCGGCAGGCCTCGTGCAGCACCCAGTCGCCGATCGGAACGATCAGGCCCGTCTCCTCGGCCATCGGGATGAATTTCATCGGCGAGATCAGGCCCAGCGTCGGATGCTGCCAGCGGATCAGAGCCTCGACCGCGAAGACACGGCCGGAGCGAAGATCGACTTGCGGCTGATACAGAAGCGTGAATTCAGCACGCAACAGCGCGTTGCGCAATTCCTCCTGCAGCAGGAATTTTTCATGGCTGGTGGCGTTGAATTCGGGCGCGTAGAATTGGAAATTGTCGCGGCCAAGCTCCTTGGCCCGGTACATGGCCACATCGGCATTGGCCAGCAGCGCGTCGGCATTGGCTCCGTCCGTGGGGTAGTTCGCCACGCCCATGCTGGCTGTCGTCCTGAGATGATGTTCGCCCAGTTGAACCGGCTCCGCGATCGCCGCACGGATTTTCTGCACGGTCGCGGCAACAAGGTCGGCATCCGGATCCTGATCGAAAAGCACGACGACGAATTCATCGCCACCGAGCCTCACGACGGTGTCGGTCGCCCGTACGCATTCGACCATCCGACCGGCAACGGTCTTCAGCAGAACGTCTCCGGCATTATGCCCGAGCGTGTCATTGACGAGCTTGAAGTTGTCGACATCGATGAACACCACGCTCACCCAGCGGTGATAGCGCTGCGCATAAAGGATCGCCTGCGAAAGCCGGTCCGCAAGCAAGGCGCGATTGGGAAGCCCAGTCAGCGTATCGTGGTTGGCCATGAAATGAATGCGGTCTTCGGCAAGCTTGCGCTCGATGGCAATGCCGGCGATACGCGTGGTGAAGTCGATGAGGCTGATCTCGGCCTCGACCGGCTCGCGCACCGTCGTCGAATACATGGCAAAGACGCCCAGCACCGCGCCGGTATGCGACAGGATCGGCGTCGACCAGCACGAGCGATAGCCATACGGCTCGGCGATGCCGCGATAGTCATCCCAGAGGGGATCTATCATCAAATCGGCCACGATTACCGGCTCGCGGCGGAAGGCGGCGGTGCCGCAGGACCCGGCCTTGGGACCAATCTGGACGCCGTCGATGGCGCTCGTGTAGTCCTTTGCCAGGCTGGGTGCCGCGCCATGCCGCAAGTGACTGCCATCCTTGTCGAGCAGCAGAACGGAGCCGAATATCCCATTCAACTGGGACTCTATGAGGCGAACGAGGCGATCGAGCACGTCCTCGAGCGGGGCACTTGCAGCGATCATTTCCAGAATCTGCGCCTGACCGTTCCGCAGGTCGTCTGCTTGCTTGCGCTGTGTGATGTCGCGGGCAATGCCGACCAAGCCGAAAATCTCGTTCAGGGCGTTGCGCAACGGCACCTTGGTCGACGACAGCCACTTGCCGGTGCCAGAGGCATCGACAATGAATTCTTCCTCGTCAACCATCGGCTGACCGCGACGCAAAAGGTCCTGCTCGCAGGCGCGAAACTGCCGGGCGAGTTCAGGCGCATGCAGGTCGAAATCGGTCAGGCCGATCATTTCGCCCGTCCGCCGGCCGCTGTCGGCGGCAAGTGCCCGGTTGACCACAACGAAGCGGCTTTCGGTATCCTTGACCCACAGATAGTCAGGAACCCAGTCAATCAGCGCCTGCAGTGAAACGCGTTCATTGGCGACCAGGCGGCTGGTGGCGAGTTCGGTGATATCCTCGTGCGTCGCCACCCAGCCGCCGTCGGGCATCGGCTGATGGCACACCTGAATCGTGCGGCCGTCCTTGAGTTCGGCGGTCCATGTCGTCGAACCGCTGCCAGCATTGATCGAGCGCGCGAAAGCGAGATAGGCCTCGCCGGTCCTTGACAAAGTCTCGGCGGCGAGCTTCAGTTTGACGATCTCGCTGAGCATCACACCCGCATGCAGTTTCTCGGGCGGGAGTCGATAGATTTCCGCGTAGCGGCCATTGCACAGGATCAGCCGTTCGTCGACATCGAAGAAACAGATGCCTTGCGAGATGTTGTCGAGCGCCGTCTCGAAGCGCCACGATTGCGCTTCTAGTGCCGCATTGGCGGCGCGAAGCTCGCTCACCAGATTCTCATACGAGACGACCGCCAGTTTCGACAGCACGGTGAGGGCTTGGTCCGCCGCCTCGGCAGTGCGCTTGGATGATTTCGGGGCCAACAGAGTTCCTCCGGTTCGGCCTATTGGGCAAGTAAAATTGGCCGAGAACGAGTCAAACAAATTACAACCTAGTTGAGATCTACTAATTGTCGGTGAAGGCTCTCGGATGACTGGTTGTTAGCCAGTCACCGTCGGGACCACGGACGCATCCATGTAGAAGCCAATGTCAGAATCTTTTTCCCGGTTATTGCAAACCGCAGTTGCGGTTGGGGCGCGATCCGGAAAGTTCGAAAAACTTCCACCCAAGACGATAGCAAGGTCCGCGAAGAGGTAACGCTATTGCAGGTTACCCTATCCGGGTTTCAATAATCACGGCGCCAAGGCCGCGAACATACCAAGGCACTTCGGCCGCCAGAACCATTCCGGGTTCGATACCTCGGTTTCTCCGCTGTCTAAGAAGGGCCACTCTTCTACCAAACAAATCCGATCCAAAACCGTGACCGAAATAAGCCACGCGATATGTGTCGAAGTCCGAGCTTTGCATGGAGCGCATTGCCGCCTAGTGGATTTGACGGAAACTCCGCGCCGATCCGAATTGCCTCTCGAGCCCCGCTGCGCCTCTTCGATAGCTGAAAACAGAACTCGACCACGCAACCCACATGGAGCTTGATCAGATCGCCACCATGGATCGGCTTGCCCGGTCCGCAGGCATCCGGGCCTATATAGTAGCCGAGAACCACGTGTCGACCGTCGCGTTGGGAAACCGCATGCGCGCGTCAGCGATGGTGGCTGCTCGCCATTTCACGGCAAGCTCCTGGGCGGGGTCCCAGGATTAGGCATTCCGAGGACGGCTACAAGCAGTCGTGCGTCGGTCGCGCTACGCAAAACACGATGCTTGATCACTATCAGCAGACCAAGAACCTGCCGGTCACCTACGGCCCGGAGAAGCTCAGATTCTTCTGAACCGCCAGCAGCATGCAGTGCGCAAGCTTGCCCATCCGCGTTCGGATCGGCGATCTCACGAGAAGAGTTCACCCGACTGCTCGAACAGCGAATCGAGCTCGTCCGACGCCTGCGTATCGAACAGTGTATCAAGCGTTTCACGAACCATGCGGCTCTCCTCGATCAAGCGTTCGATTTCCCGCGCGTCGAGAAGCCGATTGAAGCGACAGCTGACAGTGTCCGCTGTACGATGCACGGTGTAACAACCGATTAGTTCCGCCGCATCTCGTCCCAACTGAAGGTAAAAAAAATCCGGCGTGGCGATACTGCCCACAAGGAGGGACGCCCCGCCCTCGGAAACATCGCGCAAATCGAAAGTCGCTTCCATCACCTCCTTTAGCCCATGTGTCGGGAAGACCATCCGGACCGCGAGACTGATGCTCCGCCTGGCCCATTGTCGCCTTTCTGGTCCGGCCGGTTCGTCCATCATGGGCAGTCCTTCCAATGATGGACCAGACGCCAGGTGGTGACCGTGCCCGGGATTGCAAGCAACGCAACGAATGCTGAAACGTCCGGCAAGACCTTGAAATGCATCGGTAAGGGAGCGCGCCGCATGCAGTTCTCCAAGACCTGACTGGACTGCAAATGCGGCGGCATATGCCGAGGTCTAGGTCCGTAACGATCTAATAGAGTGTATAGCTATCAGCTAGTCTTTAAAGATTTCCTAGTACCCACGAAACGAACTTCAACCAGAGAAGATGACATGGATCGCTGAACCGTATCGCGCGAGTAAATAAAGTAGTTGGCGCATTCTGCGGGCGTGAAAGGTCCCTTCGTCTGGCGCGCCGATCCAGACGAAATCATCGCCGCCGTCAGGCGTGGGCACCAAACGTTGGAATCAATCGACTAGGACGTGGACTTATTAGCGCCGAGCCGTAGCCTGGACGCCATACGCCCGAAAGCGGACGTAGCGAATCTGGTCCGGCCTGCGGCGCGCGACCTCACAGCTCAGCTGGCCAGCCCGATCGCTCGGCTCGACGCAAAGACGATTTTACGACCAGGCGATGGAAAGGCGCAATTCCCGCGATATAGGCCCGCCCTCCCAAATGATTGAAGGTCACGACCGTTGTGGCGACAAGCCGGCGGCACAACGCGGACTCTTCAACCAAGACGGACAAACGGAAGTCGAGATGGCGATCGTCCTCGCCAAGAATAATCTCATGACGCCGCCGATCGTAGACCCGAAAGAAATCGATCCTGTCGGTCGCAGCGTCATCGCGCAACTCAGACGATGTCTTAAGACCAAAACCCGCAACCAAGGTGTCGCTGAGAGCTATCAGCCAGCCAACCCACCGCGCCTGACCCATAAGCATATGGGCGGCGAGGCGTTCGGCGTCGCCCGTCGCATGGCTCGGCAGATCGATCGCGAATGCGTCAGCGAAGCCTGCCTCGGCATAGAGCGGCCTAAGCGCGGAATGTTGCGGCAAATCGACTCGTGCAACGCGCGTCATGGATGGTCCGCCCCGGACTGAATGGAAGCGAAGAGGTGGTGCATTCCAATAGCACGAACGGGCTCTCCATCAAACGTAGCAAGGAACTCTGCTGTTGACCCCTCCGCGACCTCGGGCAACGTCCGCTCTTCCGCGGCTTGGGGATGGGCGGACACAGGGTCGGCAAGCCGCTTAGTGAGTACGCGCCCTAGACCGGCGGCCTTTCCCCGGCGTCCAGCAGCCATTGCCGCACGGCCTGTGTCGGTTCGGGGTGGCGCTGCTTTCTCGGCATCACGACATGAAAATCCTGCGTGCCGCGCATTTCGCCGCTGACCGGCTGGACCAGGCGGCCGGCGGCGAGGTCGGCGGCGACGAGGAAGCGGCTGGCCAGCGCTATGCCCTGGCCGGCGATGGCCGCGTCGATGGCGAGGCTGGTCTGGTTGAAGCGCATGCGTTTGAGCTCGGCCGTCATCTTCAGGCCGACTGCCTTTTCCATGAATTCGGGCCACAGATTGTGCGCGTCGTGCAGCAGCACGTGATGCTGGATTTCGCTCGCGGCGATTTCGGTTGCGCCGGCCGGCAGCAGGGCCGGGCTGCAGATTGCGACGATCTGCTGGGGAAACAACAGGTCGACGATCAAGCCCGCGCCGAAGGGCGGGCGGCCTTGCCGCACCGCGATGTCGACGCCGTCGGCCTGGAAACTCGACAGGCTCTCGCTGGCCAGCACGCGCAGGTCGACCAGCGGATTGTCGGCCATGAAATCCTGCAGCCTTGGGATCAGCCATTTGGTGGCGAAACTCGGCGTCACGCTGATCGTGAGGCGTGCCGGCTCGGGACGCAGCAGCAAGGTTGCCTCCGAGATCAGGTCGAAGGCGCGGCGGATGTTGGGCACATAGGCGCGGCCTTGATCGGTCAGCGCCAGGCCGCGCGGCAGCCGCTCAAACAGTTTCGTGCCGAGATGGGTTTCCAGGCCGCGAATGTGCTGGGCCACCGCGCCCTGGGTCACGTTCAGCTCCTCGGCGGCGACGCGGAAGTTGAGATGGCGCGCCGATGCCTCGAAGGCGCGCAACGCATTCAGCGGCGGCAGGCTCAGGAAGGCTTCGGGCATGCAGGAGATTTTCTACTGGTTGATTTCAGGCATTCTGGTTCGAACCGGGCGGCAGAACCAGCTATATCACCGTTCAAATCCCGAAAACACCGGTTGCGGTGCTCGCCAACCCTGAGAGGAAAATCCGATGAGTGTAGAAAAAGTGGCTGTTGTCGTGGCCGGTGGCAGCGGCATGGGGGCGGCGGCGGCCAAGCGCCTGGCGGCGGATGGGTTCAAGGTCGCGATCCTGTCCTCCTCGGGCAAGGGCGAGGCGCTGGCCAACGCGTTGGGCGGGCTCGGCGTCACCGGCTCCAACCAGTCGAATGAAGACCTGCAGCGCCTCGCCGACCTGACGCTGGAGCGTTTTGGCCGCATCGACGTGCTGGTCAACAGCGGCGGCCACGGGCCGCGCGCGCCGATCCTGGAGATCACGGACGAGCAGTGGCGCACCGGCATGGACGTCTATCTGATGAACGTCATCCGGCCGGTGCGCATCGTGGCGCCGCAAATGGTCAAGCAGAAGGGCGGCGCCATCATCAACATCTCGACGGCCTGGGTGGCCGAGCCGAACGCGATGTTCCCGACTTCGGCCGTGTTCCGCGCCGGAGTGACCGCCTACACCAAGATCTTCGCCAACACTTATGCATCAGACAATGTGCGCATGAACAATGTGCTGCCCGGCTGGATCGACAGCCTGCCGACCGTCGAAGAGCGCCGCGACAACGTGCCGATGCAGCGCTACGGCACGATGGAGGAGGTCGCCGCGACGATTGCGTTCCTGGCGTCGGAGGGGGCGGGCTATATCACCGGCCAGAACATCCGCGTCGATGGCGGTGTTATCCGGGCGCTGTGAGGCGTCGACCGGGCTTGGGTTCCTCGCCCCCACGGAAGGGGGCCGCGCAGCGGCCGGAGAGGGGGCCTTCGTAAGGCAAAGACGCTGCTCAGAAAGCTCAGGCCACGGTCGCGCCAGTCCCCCGCTCCGTCTCGGCTTCGCCGAGCCGCAAGCGGGGGCGAGGAACCGGGGAGGCGCTGCCACTCTCGCGGCCGATACGCAATTCTTTCAATCATTTCTTGAAGCCGGCACCAGCCGTTTCATGGTTTGATGATTCCAGCCAAGAAGGGGGCGTCATTGACCGATTTCATCGGACTGCCGAAAGCCGAAGTGCACATCCACATCGAGGGCTGTTTCGAGGCCGACGATGTGATCAGCAACTGCCAGCGAGCCGGCATTCCGCTGCGCGCGCCGCGCGACAGGCTTTTCGAAGCCCATGACCTCAAGAACTTCCTCGAGATGCTCGATTGGTTGTGCGGGACCTTTCGTACGCGCGAGCAACTCGCCACCACGGCTTACAAGTTCGCGCAGCGCATGGGCCGAAGCGGCGTGCGCTACGCCGACGTCATCGTCAATCCGACGCACTGGCCGCACTGGCACAAGGACATTGCGGGGATGGTCGACGCGTTCGACGCCGGTTTTGCGGCCGCCGAACAGGATGGGCACCCGCCGGTCGGGCTTTGCGTCAGCCTGCTTCGCACCCAGTCGGCGGCGGAGGCGATCGAGCTGGTGGATCTGCTGAGCGGGATCAGGCACAGGCGCGTCGTCGCCCTGTCGATCGACGGCAACGAAGCGGCTGCCGGCCGCACCGGCCCGCGCTTTGCCGAGGCGTTTCGCCGGGCCGGCGCGGCGGGTTTGCGGCGCACCGTCCATGCCGGCGAGTCGAGCGGCCCGGAAGGTGTTCGCGACGCCATCGACCTGCTGGGCGCCGACCGCATCGACCATGGGGTGCGGGCGATCGAGGACCCGGAGCTCGTCGACTTGCTGGCGCAGAGGCAGATTCCCCTGGGCATCTGTCCGGTCTCCAATCTGGCGCTCGGCGTCTATCCTTCGCTTGCGCAACATCCGATCGATGCCTTGCGCAAGGCCGGTGTTCCGGTTTCTATCAACACCGACGACCCGTCGCTGCTCGCCACCACGCTCGAAACCTCCTACGCGGCCTGCGCCGAGGCTTTCGCCTGGGACGACGAAACCATCCGCCAGCTCGCCGCGACATCGGTGCAGTCGAGCTATGCCGACCCGGTGCTGAAGGCGCGCATCCTGACCGAGCTGGCGGCCTGGCGGCGCTAGCGCCGCTGCCGATTTCGCCATCGTGCCCTCTGGCAGATTACGCGGTCAGGGCTTCCGGCTGGTCGAAAAGCGCATGAAGCTCGGAGACCGGCATAGGGCGGCCAAAATACCAGCCCTGGACATCCGTGCAGCCATTCTCCTTGACCAGCCTGTACTGGTCCTCGGTTTCGACGCCTTCGGCGGTCGTCGTCATGCCGAGCGTGGTGCCGAGTTCGGCGACGGCCTTGACGATCGCCCGGCTTTCGCTGCTCTCGCACATCAGGCTGACGAAGCTGCGGTCGATCTTGATGCGGTTGAACGGGAACGACCTGAGATAGCTCAGTGAGGAATAGCCGGTGCCGAAATCGTCCATGGCTATGGAGATGCCAAGGTCGCGGAGGCTGTGTAGCGTTCTCACCGTATTTTCGTTGTTCGCCAGCAGCACCGACTCGGTGATCTCCAGCTCGAGTCGCGACGGCAGCAGGCCTGAGGCCGCGAGCGCCGCGGCAACCTGAAGCGACAGCCCCTGCTGTTTGAACTGGGCCGGCGAAAGATTGACCGCAACCTTGACGGGCTGGGGCCATTTCGCGGCGTCGGCGCAGGCACGCCGCAAGATCCACTCGCCAAGCGCGTCGATGGCGCTTGTCTCCTCGGCCAATTGGATGAACTCCGACGGCGCCAGCAGGCCGAGGCGCGGATGGTTCCATCGCACCAGCGCTTCGAAGCCGGTGAGCTGCGAGGTCTTTGCGTCGTGCAGCGGTTGATAATGCAGAACGAACTGTTCCTTCTTCACGCCGAGCGACAGTTCGGATTCGAGTTGGCGCCGCTCCTGCAGTCTTGCGTCCATTCCCGGCTCGAACGACCTGCAGGTGCCGCGGCCTTCCATCTTGGCTTTGTACAAGGCAAGGTCGGCATTGCGGATAAGGGTTTCCGAATTTTGCCCGTCGTCGGGGAAGACGGCGATGCCGATGCTGCCGCCAATGTTGATCTTGTGGCCCTGGATGGAGAATTCGTCGGACAGGGCATGAATGACGCGGGTTGCCAGCACGCCGGCCTCGTCGTTGCCGTCGAGCAGGAGCTGAAGGATGACGAACTCGTCTCCGCCAATTCTGGCCACCATGGCGGTTTCGCCGGCATGATGTTTCAACCGCTTCGCCACCGCCCCGAGCAGCTCGTCGCCGATCGGATGGCCGAGCGTGTCGTTGACCGGCTTGAAACGGTCGAGATCGACGCAATGGACGGCCAGCTTCTCGTCGTCCCTGAGGCTTCGCAATGCCTCGTCCATCGTGTCGGCCAGGAGACCTCGGTTGGGCAGGCCGGTGAGAATATCGTGCGTGGCGAGGTGCTGAATCTGGGCGGTGCGTTGCTCGACCCGACGCTCAAGGGTCTCGGCGGCCTCGACCTGCATCGACATCGTGCGCCCGATCGCGTACCAGCAGGCCAGCGCCAGCAGCGTGACCATCGCGACCGCCGCATAACCGGCCAGCTCGAATTCACGCACGGACTGGACGTCCAGGTTGTTGTCGAACCGGCTGTTGGGGAACCCGGCCCACAGACGCCATGCGCTTCTGGGATCGTTGAGCGAGAGCGGAATGACTTCGGAATAGATCAGCTTGGGGTCGGCCGCCGTGAAGGCACGGGAATCCACCGCCAGGGCCGTCGACATCTTGTGCTGGTCGGATTCAAAGCCGTAGGCTGAATTGACGATGACATAGTCACTGCCCGGCAACAGTTTGCGCAGCGCCGAGGTGAGCATGATCGCCGAGACGGAGCCGCGCAGGCTGCCATCCTGGCCGAAGACCGGGACCGAAAGGATGAAGCCTGAGCGGTCGGCATCATTGCCGGTCTGGATGAAATCGGTGTTGTCGCAGGTGATGAGCTCCTTGGTGCCGATGATCGGCACGTTGAGCCCGTCAATGGCGCTCGAATTCGGATAGTTCGCCTTCAGCCAGGCGAGCTGTTTGCCCAGCTCGCGGTATTCATAGGTCTCGATCTCCTCCGGAGGGCGGATCAGGGCATTTTGGTCCAACTTTCCGCGCTTCGCGTCGGCAGCGGCCTGCGATCTCGCCTTGGCATTCACGATCAACTGGTCGAACTGGAGGATCGGCTCCTCCAGCTTGCTGGTCGCGGCATCGAAGCGGTCCGGGTTGAAATCCAGCGGCAGGAAGTAGACCTCGGAAATCGAGACATTGTTGGCGAGGTTGTTGTAGATCTGCTGGATTGTCGCGCGGCCTTCGTCGCCCAGATTTGTGCCGTGCCGGTCGAGGTTCCGCACGCTGGGCAGATAGGTCAAGGTCCGCACATTCTCATAGACGGCCCGCAAGGCGTCTTCGACGGTCTTGGCCGTCGCCCTGGAAGCTGCCTGGGAGTTCTCGACATAGCGCTCCTTGGCCAGCGCGAAGTTTCGCTGGGCATCGATATGCAACGCCGCCAGCGTCGCCGCGCCGGTCAACAGGATCACAACAAACCCGGCCGCTCGCCTGAATGCGTTCATCTGCGTCCCACCATCGAGTGACGAGGAATACCGCAAGGCAGTTTAGGAAGCGCTAATGGGATATGTCTTTCTTTACCGGTCCCAGGCGTTGCGGCGCATCCAATCCGGCAAGATCGAGGCACCATCCACCGGCGAACAGGCCAAACCGGGCAAGGCGGTTCAGTTCGCTGGCGCCGCCTGCTGGTCGGCGTCGGTGAGCGTGCCCATGAAGGCGACGATGTCGTCGATCTCGGCATCCGTCAGCGCCGGTCTGTCGCCGGGCTTTTTGCCGTCGAAGGGCGGATCCTGATTCAAGTTTGGCCAGTAAGCCTTTGGCAGATCGTCATATTTTCTGATCGTGCCGTCGGCATTCCTAGGGTACCAATGGCCGGGATCGGTGTCACGGCTGGCGTAGAAGGCGACCGCGTCGCGCAGCGTGTGCAAGGCGCCATTGTGGAAGAAACTCTTGCGCAGCGCGACGTTGCGCAGCGTCGGCGTCCTGAACAGGCCGCAATATTCGGTCCGCGCCTTGAAGTCGTTGCGCAGCGGGCCGCACAGGCCAAGATCGGCATAGGCGGGGTCGGCATTGGCGGGAAGCGCCGCATTGCGCGGCACGGCGATGGCGATCAGGCCGAAGTCGGTGAATTGCGGCGGCTCGCCGTCATTGGCCGGTTCGCTGAGGTGGCAGCTGGCGCAATTGCCCTTGGTCTCGTCCTCGAACAGCGCGCGGCCGCGCAGTTCCTGAGCCGTCAATTGCGCCTTGCCGGCGAGGAAGGCGTCGTAGCGGCTGGAATAGGGATAGAAGTCGGCAGCGCCCTGCTCGAACGTGCCGAGCGCCTCGGCGGCGGCGTCGAAGGCATCGCTCGCGTGGTCGAACACGTCGTCGCCGAAGGCCGCCTTGAAGTCGCCGGCATAGGCGGTCTTGCGCAAGGCGGCGGCGACGGCGGCCTCATCCTTGTTGGCCATCTCGAAGGGCGAGAGCAGGGGGATTTTCGCCTGTTCCTTGCCGTGGTCGGCGCGGCCGTCCCAGGTCAGGCCGCCGGTCGGGCCATTGTCGACGCTTTCGTCGCCCTCGTCCTCGGAATCGTAGAAATGCTCGGTGAAGGCAGGCGCCGCCTGGAGATAGCGCAGCGACGGCACGGCGCGCACGCCCGGCCGGTCGAGGTTTGGACCCCCCATCTCGACGGGTGCCGCCGACGCTGGACCGAAGGCGTGGCGCGGGTCATGACAGGACGAGCAGGCCTGCCTGCCGGAGGCGGAGAGAGCGGGGTCGAAGAACATTTTGCGGCCAAGCGCGGTCAGCGCCTCGGCTCTGGCGAAGGCATCGGCGCGCGATAGCGGGCCAGGGTGCACGCTGCCTGGTCCGGCGCGGACAAGGCTTGCCGGCAAAGCGATGGCAAGGCCGAACAACGATGCGGCCGCGGCAGCGATCATCAGGCGTTTGCCTCGTCCTGTGGTCATGAATTCCAGGTCCATTTCGCTCAGCAGTTAGGTTCGCACTGCAACGGATTGATCACTTGTTCAGCCCTCACGAAACCGTGTTCGCGCGGATCAGCTCGCGGCCGATCGGCTTCGGCGTCTCGCTGCGCAGCACCAGCGCCGTGGTGACCGCGCCATGGCGCGCGACGGCGTCGACGATGGTTTCAAGGTGGGCGGGCGAGGGGACGACCACTTTCAGGATGAAGCAGTCCTCGCCTGTCAGCCGGTGCACCTCGGTAATCTCGGGCATTTCGGCGAACTGCTTCAGACAGGGGCGGATCTGTTCATGCGTGGTGCGCACACGGATGATGGCCATCATGCCGAGGCCAAGCGCGGCCGGATCGATCACCGCGGTGTAGCCGGCAATGACGCCGCGCTCCTCCAGCCGTTTCACGCGCTCGGAGGTTGCCGGCTGCGACAGGCCGACCCGGCGGCCGAGCTCCGATATGCCGATGCGGCCGTTCTCCTGCATGGCCTCGATAATGGCGATGTCGGTCGGGTCGAGCGGCGCGCGCTCATCGCTGGTCTTCATGGTCACCTTGAATCCATCGGCGAGGAAATGACTTTTCCGATGGTTTCCCATTCCCGATGCCAGCGCAAGCCGCCACCATGCAGCCGTAATCGATAGGAGCAAGGCGACATGACGTATTTCATCATCCTGCCGGGCAGCGGCGGTTCCGGCCCGGCGCATTGGCAATCGCGCTGGGAAGACGCCAATCCGGCGATGGGGCGCTTCCGGCCCTCAAGCTGGGACCTGCCCGATTTCACCGACTGGCTGGCGGCGCTGGAGGCTGGCGTGATCGCGGCGCCCGAGCCGCCTGTATTGGTTGCGCACAGCCTGTCCTGCTTGCTTATCGCGCACTGGCAGAAGATTTCGCAAAGGCCCGTCAAGGCCGCCTTGCTGGTCGGCGTTCCCGATCCGGCGTCGGCGGTCTTTCCCGGATATGGCATGGCCTTCGCCCGGATTCCGCAGGGCAAGCTGCGCTTTGCCTCGCTGGTGGTGACCAGCACCAACGACCCCTATGGCTCGCAGGAGTATGCCGAGGCGCGGGCGACGCAATGGGGCAGCCGCCTGGCCGTGATCGGCCCGTTCGGCCACATCAATGCCGAAAGCGGCCTGAGCGACTGGCCGGAAGGTCTCAAACTTCTCGACGGTCTGGTTTGCGAGGCTTGAAGGCGCTCAGCCGCCATTCACCAAGGCAAGGATAAGCCTCTGCAGATTGCCACCCGGGCCGAGTTCGACACGGTCGAAATCGCGGCTTGCCTGGCGCTGCGCCTGCGAGAGCGCGGACAGGCGCTTGGTCATCTCGGTCCGGATCTTGCTGCATTTTGGGTCGTCGGCAACTGTCAGGCCGACGGTCGCCGCCTCGATCTTGCGCACCATGTCGACAATGGTGGCGCCATGCACCTTCTCATGGGCGCTGACGCCGGCGAGGAAAACCTCCCAGTTCTTCTGGATGGCAGGCGGCAGCGGCGCGGAGGGACTGGGCAAGGTGTAGGTGATGACCAGCTTCGGCTTGGCCGACACCAGCACGCAGGCTCCGGCCCGCGCCTGATAGTCCCTGGTCCAGGTCAGCTTGAAATTGGTGTGGGCGATGGCGCGGGCGACGCCGACATTCGGCCCGTTCTCGCCGATCGAGCGATAGAGGTCCGGCCCGGACTGGCCCGAAATGGCGTAGGTCTCGACCTTCTCGAGCGGCTTCCACTGTGCATGGGCGGTGACAGGCAAGGCCACCAGGGCGGCCAGCAGAAGACACAGACGAACTCTCGACACAATGCTCTCCAAGGCTGGACCGAACGGCCGTGCTGGACCGGGCAATGCCACCGGCTCGCTTTTCCTATATGCTGCCGGCGGATGCCGCAATTGTCAGGGGGAACTCATGAGAGCTGGATATCTCGTCGTCGCCGGTGCAGTGGCTGTGCTGCAGGCCGCGCAGCCGGCTTTTGCCGGGTCGTGCAGCGGCTGGAGCGCGAAGATGGAGGAGGACGAGGGCGGCAGCGTGCTGACCGCCTCGGTCTGCGGCGGACCAAAAGGCGACGCGCATCTGATGCTGGCCTGTTTCGACAAACCGGTGCTGAGCTACGATCTCGGTGCCAGCGGCCAGCAGTTGGAGCCCGACCTCAGCGGCGCGTTCGATTTCAAGGCCGACGGCAAGACGGTGACCAGGACGCTGCAGCTGGAGGCCATGTACAATTACTTCGTGGTGGACCTGGAGAAAGCCGATCCGCTGCTCGATCTGTTGCGATCGAAGGGCGATGTGTCGGTCAGTTCGGCCAAGTATGGTTCGACCAGTTTTCCGGGAAAGGGTTCGAAGGGGGCCATAGGCAAAGTGCTGGCGCAGTGCGGGAAGGCCAAGCCCGCCGTTGATGCGGATTGATGACCAACGCCTTCGCCATCCCTAGGGCGACGCAAGGAGCGAAGCGACGCGGCGCAGACCCCCGGATGACGAAGGAAGGGGATGGATTGTTGATGAGCCGGAGGAAAAGATGAAGGCGCTGGCCGACGTCGTCGACCGCTCCTATCCCGGCCGCAGCGAAACCTTGCGGCCGATCTTGGCGCAGGAAGCCAAGGCGACGATGGTGATCGGCATGCGCATCGAGGAAGCATCGGCCAAGGTGCGCGCCAAGGGCATCGGCGACGACGAGGAGGACTATGGCCATCCGGTGTGGGGCCGGCGTCATCCCGGTGCGGACGGTGATCGGCGCGGCCGAGCCATGCACGAGACTGCTGCCCGGCATAGAGCGGCCGGGGAATCTGGCTGGATATGCCGAAGGGGAAAGGCTGGACCGGCCACTGATGAAGACGCAAAGGGTGTATGAGAGCGAAGGTAACTAGCGCTTCTTCCTTCTCCCCTTGTGAGAGAAGGTGGCCTCGCGAAGCGAGTTCGGGGTGCTCCTGGAAACACCAACGCCTCACTCCGCTGGAACACCCCGATCCACCTTCCCCCACAAGGGGGCAAGGAAGAAGCCGTCTTGCCGCCGCCACCCCGCCACGCTATCCCGGCGCCATGATCACCTTCCGCAAGGCGCAAGCCTCCGACCTGCCGGCAATCGTCGCCATGCTGGCCGACGATCCTCTGGGCGCCGCCCGCGAGGATGCTTCCTTGCCGCTGGCACAAGGCTATCTCAATGCCTTCAACGCCATCGATGCCGATCCCAACCAGCTGCTTGCGGTGGCCGTGGACGGAGCCGAGGTGATCGGCACGTTGCAGGTCACCTTTCTTGCCGGGCTGTCGCGCAAGGGCGCCTGGCGCGGGCAGATCGAGGCAGTTCGCGTCGCCGGCCATCGGCGCTCGGGCGGCATCGGCCGGCTGATGGTCGAATGGGCGATCGATCAATGCCGGTCGCGCGCCTGCGGCCTCGTGCAACTGACCACCGACAAGGGGCGGGCGGATGCGCACCGCTTCTATGAAAACCTCGGCTTCACCGGCAGCCATATTGGCTACAAGAAGAGCCTTTAGGCGCATCCGTTCCGCCCCTGACTGGCGTATAGCGGAAGGCTTTCAGGCACTATTCAAATTGCCTGACAAAGCGGATATAGGTCAGCTACATTGACCTATATGAAAATCGTCGGGGAGGCGTTCTTGACCCTTTTGAACCTGTTGGCTTCGCGCTCGTCGCGCATGAAGGCCTCCGAAATCCGTGAGCTGCTGAAGCTGCTCGACCAGCCTGATATCATCTCCTTCGCCGGCGGCATTCCCGATCCGGCGCTGTTTCCGGCCGAGGCGATCCGCGATGCCTATGCCGAGGTGCTGGGCGGTGCGGAGGCTGGATCTGCACTGCAATACCAGGTGTCGGAAGGTTATCTGCCGTTGCGGCGCTGGATCGCCGGGCAGATGGGCAAGCTCGGCGTCGCCTGCGACGAGGCCAACATCTTCATCACCTCCGGCTCGCAGCAGGCGCTGGACTATCTGGGCAAGCTGTTCCTGTCGCCGGGCGACACCGCGCTGGTGACATGGCCGACCTATCTCGGCGCGCTGCAGGCGTTCAACGCCTATGAGCCGCGCTATGACCGGCTGCGACCGGAAGGCGGCAACATGACGCCGGACGCCTATCGCGCGGCGGCGGCCGCGCCCAGCACTTTTTCAAGAGGGGGCGGCAAGGTCAAGTTCGCCTACCTGGTGCCCGACTTCGCCAACCCGACCGGCAACACGCTGGACAGGAAGCAGCGCGAAGCGGTGCTCGATCTTGCCGGCGAACTCGACATCGCCGTCATCGAGGACGCCGCCTACCGGGCGCTGCGCTATGACGGCGAGGGCGTGCCGCCGATCCTGGCGCTCGATTGCGCGCGCTGCGGCTCTATCGACAAGGCGCGCACGCTCTATTGCGGCTCGTTCTCGAAAATCCTGTCGCCGGGCATGCGCGTCGGCTGGGTCTGCGCGCCGCGCCATGTGGTGGAAAAACTGGTGCTGATGAAGCAGGCTTCCGATCTGCACAGCCCGTCGATCAACCAGCTGGTCATGCACCGTGTCGCCGAATCCGTGTTCGACGGCCAGGTCGACAAACTCATCGGCGCCTATCGCGAGCGCCGCGACGGCCTGCTCGGTGCGCTCGAAGCCAACATGCCGGAGGGCGTGACCTGGAGCCGCCCGGAAGGCGGCATGTTCGTCTGGGTGACGCTGCCGGAAGGCGCCGATGCCACCGAGCTTCTGGCGCGGTCGGTGAAGGAGGCGCGCGTCGCCTTCGTGCCCGGCAACGCTTTTTACGCCGATGGCACCGGGCGCAACACGCTGCGGCTGTCCTTCACGCTGGCCGACCGCCGCGCCGTGACCGAGGGCATTCCACGGCTGGCGGCGCTGCTGAAGCGGTAGGCCGGTCGCGGAAGCGGCATTTCTACGCCGTCACGGTGACCAGATGCCTGAGTATCGCAAGCCTGGTGCGCGCCAGTTTGCGGAGTGGTTTTTCAAAATCTTCCTCGCCGGTCTCGACGACGAAGACCAATGTCACGAAGTCGAGCATGAACTCGTCCATTGCCGTGGCGACCGCCTGCGATTTGCCCTTGAAGCGTCGCAGCAAGGTATTTGCCTCCTCGACGTCGCCGGCCCCGGCGCTGTCGATAAGCGCCTCCAGTTTCTGAAAACAATCCAATCGTGATTCCTCCCGCCGCGCCACGAAACTGCGGTTTGATCGGAAAGTTCCCGTCAGGAGAATTTTTCTCCCGAAAAGAGATCGGCGTGGAACCTCCTCGGCCGACAGCTGTTCCTAGGCGTCTGATCCCCCGCAGACATCCGAAGCCTTTTCAACGAGGCTTTCCAAAGCCCGCCGGTTTCCCCCTCTCCGGCGGGCTTTTCATTTGCAAAGGACCTAGGTGCGGGATTTTCGGCGACGGCGCCGGAAGGCAGCGCCTGTCAGTAGCCTGCGCCCGCCCGCATTGACGGCGCCCCAAGCGAATTTAGATTTGGACCGTTGCGAGGAGGAATTTTCGTGGAAACCCAGGAACTGCATCGCGGCCGGCTCATCGACCACATCCAGCTGGTGGTAAGGGATCTCGCCGCCAGCAGGTGTTTCTACGAGGCGGTCTTGCAGGTGCTCGGCGTGCCGATCGGCGGGACTGGCAAGGATTATTTCTGGTCCGACGAGCTGTTCATCTCCAGCGCCGACAGCCGGGCAGCACTGGGAAAACTCACCGGCCGACACCATCTGGCTTTCCAGGCCAGGGACCACGCGATGGTCGATGCCTTCTACAAGGCCGGGCTGGCGGCCGGCGGCACGGACAATGGCGCGCCGGGCGAGCGGCCCTATCATCCCGGCTATTACGCCGCCTTCCTGCTTGACCCCGACGGCAACAACATCGAGGCCGTCCATCACGGTGCGCATACGCGCAGCGTCGCTTCGGTGAAGATCACCTTCTAGGGACTTCCATCAAACGCAGCCGCAGCCGCCGGTCGGCGGCATTTTTGCGCGCGCCCTGGCCCAACGCGGATTGACGGCGTCCCTGTCGTTGCCAGATCGATGGCCCCAATGTTAACCGTGCAAAGGCGGCGGGAATCGGCGTCCAGGCAAGGTGTGCCATAAATTCCCGCCGGACCGAGACATCCTTTCCCATCGTGGAGAAATATATTTCATGCAGAAATCGACCAGGGCAATCCGCGCTGCCACGCTTTTACTTGCGGGCGGAGCCATCTTGCCGACAAGCATATTTCCAGTTTCTTATATTTCATCGGCGCAGGCTCAGGAGGAATATCTTCCGACCAAGAAGGACTTTGTCGGCAAATGGAAGCTCAGCGGCTCAGCCATCCGCCCGCCGCGCGACATGAAGGATGCGCCGACGCCCGAACAGGAAGCGGCGGCCGCCGAGTTTCAGCAGACGGTGACCGCCTTCTACGGCGCGTTCGACTATCTGGAGATCACGGCGGACGGCCGCTACAATTTCCATCAGCCGGGTGACCCGGCGTCGGGCGCCTGCGTCTGGTGCGGAACCTGGTCCTTCAGCAAAAGCTCGCTGTGGCTCAAGCTGGACACGGCGCCCAGGCTCGACATCTACGCCAAGGACGGCGATATCCAGATGACCTACACCGCCGAGCCCGACGAGAAATCGAAATACGCCTGGCTGGTCTTCGGCTGGACGAAGGCCGAGTAGGCGGGGCGGCGCTGCGCGCCGGAGCGTTGCCCGTCAGGGTTTTCGTTGTATGGAGGCCCAAGCGGCTTTCCAACGATCTCGTATCCTCGTATACGAGATCGTACCAACTATCCGAGAATCCGTATGAACCCGTTGCCTGAAGCCGTGCCGTTTTTCAGCCAGTGGGAAACGCCTGACATGACGCTGGCCGTGCTCGCCGATGGCGCCGAAGTGGCGCTGCGGCGCGATCCGCTATGGCAAGGGTCGGGCGCGGAGACACCAGACGAATACGCGGTCTGGGCCGCCAACATCTGCGGCATGGCGTGCCTGAAAATGATCCTGGCGACGCGCGGCGAGATCGTGCCGACGATCGAACTGGCCAGACGCTGCACCGTGTATGGCGGCTATGTCGTCAACGAAGGCTCGATCAAGGGCCTGATCTACGCACCCTTCGTCACCTTCATGCAGGCGGAATTCGGGCTGGAGGCGCAGGTGATGACCAATGTCGCGACGTCGGACATTCCGGCGATCCTCAGGCAGTCACGCTTCTTCATCGCCTCGGTCAGCAGTTCGATCCGCTGGCCCGAGCGCGAGCCGCCGTCGAAGGGCGGCCATCTGGTGCTGGTCACCGCGGCGTCGCAGGACGGTTTTCGCTTTCATAACCCATCCGGCCATACCGGCGCCACACAGGCCAACGCAGTGTTGGCGCCAGCCGATTTCGACCGTTTCTTTGCCAATCGCGGCATTGCCGTCACCATTTGATTTCGAGGGATTTCGATGAAGGCTTTTCAATGAAGGATAGGATCAGGGTCGCCATCCTCTATGGCGGGCGCTCGGCCGAGCATGACGTGTCGCGGCTCTCGGCCGCCAATGTGCTGAAGGCGATCGACCGGACGCGCTACGAGGTGGTGCCGATCGCCATTTCCAGGGACGGCAGGTGGCGGCTGCAGCCTTCGTCCGAGGCTGGCGCCGACGGGGCAGGGGCTCCGGTGTCGGAGGACGGCGTGGAGGTCGCGCTGCTGCCCGGCGGCAAGGGCCGGCTTGTGGCTCTCACCAAGAATGGCGAACAGCCTGACCCCGTCGATGTCGTCTTTCCCGTGCTGCACGGGCCGTTCGGCGAGGACGGTTCGGTGCAAGGCTATGCCGAGGTTGCCGATGTCGCCTATGTCGGCTGCGGCATCCTGGCTTCCGCAGCCGCCATGGACAAGGATGTCGCCAAGCGGCTGCTGCGCGAGGCGGGGCTTGCCGTTGCCCGCTCGGTCACTGTGCTGAGAGGCGATGTCGGTTCGTTCCAGGAGACTGCCGGGGCGCTTGGGCTGCCTTTCTTCGCCAAGCCGGCGCGCCAGGGCTCGTCCTTCGGGGTGAGCAAGGTGCATGACAGGGAAGGCTTCGAGCAGGCGGTCGAAACCGCTTTGCGCTATGACAGCAAGGCGCTGATCGAGGAGTTCGTCGACGGCCGCGAGATCGAGTGCTCGGTGCTGGAGCGGGCCGACGGCTCGCTGACGGTTTCGCTGCCGGGCGAGATCATTCCCGCCGGCAAGCATGGCTTCTACACCTATGAGGCCAAATATCTCGATGCCGACGGCGCGCTGGTCAAGGTGCCCGCCGATGTCCCGGCGGATGTCGTTGCCAGGACGAGCGAGATGGCCGCGCGGGCTTTCCGGGCGCTCGGTTGCGAGGCCATGGCGCGCGTCGACTTCTTCCTGCGCGCCGACGGTTCGCTGCTGGTCAACGAGGTCAACACGCTGCCGGGCTTCACCGACATCTCGATGTACGCCAAGGCGCTTGCCGCGGCCGGCATCGGCTACAGCAAGGTGATCGACGTGCTGATCGAGCACGCTCTGGCAAGGCATGCGGCGCGCTGATCGGCCCAGCGCAGCGTCACGCCAGGCTTGCCGTCCGCCCTGGAGCGTGAATCCCGACAAGCGGACAAATCCTTCTCTCCATTGCCTCGGGCCGCAGGGAACATACTGACCCGCCCGGAATTGAAGGGTAACCAGCGGTCTGCCGGCAAATGTTGCACGCCGGCTCAATATGACAGACCATGGCGCTGGCAGGGGGAGACAGCAAGTGGCGGCCAATCGTCGAAACGGGACGGCGTCCGAGGCGCATGGGCTGGACGATGTTCTTTCGGCCGCCGCGCCTCGTCCGCGAACCGCATTGCCCAATGTGGCGACCACCGTGACGACGGTGGCGGCGCTGTATTTCGGCCGCGAGGTGTTCCTGCCGATCGCGATCGCGCTGCTTTTGACCTTCGCGCTGGCGCCTTTGGTTTCGGCGCTCAAACGGATCGGCATTCCCCGGATCGCCGCCGTCATCGCCAGTGTGCTCGGCGCCTTCGCGGCCCTTGCCCTGTTCAGCTTCGTCGTCGCCACGCAGGTCGGCGAGCTGGCGCAGAACATTCCGGTCTACCAGACCAACATCCTAGCCAAGATCCGCTCGCTCAAGGAAACCGGCGTCGGGGGCGGGATCATCGCCAGGTTGAGCAGCGTGGTCGAGCGTGTCGGCCAGGAGATCGACCGGCAGGACGCCACGCTGCCGGCCGCCACGCCCGACAAGCCGCCGCGCGAACCGGTGCCGGTCGAGATCGTTGCGCGTGAAAGGCCGCTCGAGGTCCTGCAGAACATCGTCGGTCCGCTGATCAGCCCGCTGGGATCGGCCGGACTGGTCATCGTCGTCGTCATCTTCATGCTGCTCGAGCGGGAGGATTTGCGCGATCGCTTCATCCGGCTTGTCGGCTATGGCGACCTTCACCGCACCACCGAGGCGCTTCAGGATGCAGCCAAGCGCGTGGGTCGCTACCTGCTCATGCAATTGGTGGTCAACATCCTCTATGCCATACCGATTACGATCGGGCTGTGGGTCCTTGGCATTCCCAATGCGCTGTTGTGGGGGCTGCTGGCGCTGGCGCTGCGGTTCGTTCCCTATATCGGTCCGGCCATCGGCATGCTTTTGCCGCTGTTCCTGGCGCTGGCCGTGGCACCCGGCTGGTCGCTCGTGTTGTGGACGGCGGCCCTGTTCGTGGTGATGGAACTGGTCACCGGCAATGTCGTCGAGCCCTGGCTGTACGGCTCGCGGACCGGGCTGTCATCGCTGGCGATCATCGTTGCCGCCATCTTCTGGACGTGGCTGTGGGGGCCGCTCGGGCTCGTCCTGTCGACGCCGCTCACCGTCTGCCTCGTGGTGCTGGGCAGGCATGTGCCGCAGTTTGAATTCCTCGACGTGCTGTTCGGCAACGAGCCGGTACTGGAACCGCATGCGCGGCTCTACCAGCGGCTCCTGGCTGGCGACCCGGACGAAGCCACCGATCACGCGGAGGAAATGCTCGAGGAAAAATATCTGGTCGAATTCTACGACAAGGTGGCCATCCCGGCTCTTTTGCTGGGCGAGCGCGACCGTGTGCGTGGCGTCATGGGCGACCTGCAAAGGCGGCAGGTGGCGGCCAGCGCGCTCGCGCTGGTGGCCAATCTCGAAGATGATGCCAAGGAGGAAGCGGCCGAGGACGAAAGCCGGCATGTGGCCGGGGAAGGGGGCGAGCGCGGCGATGTCGCCAACGAGGATGAGGTCGAGCTGCCCGACGGCAGTGGTCTATCGGTGCTTTGCGCCGGTGGGCGCGGCGAGCTCGACGATGCCGCCGCGGCGATGCTGGCGCAGGTGCTGGAGGTCCAGGGAGCGACCGCGTCGAAGGCTGACTTCGTCGACATGGAACCCGCCGGCATCCGCCATCTCGAGCTCGAGACCATCGGCACCGTGGTGGTCGGCTTCCTCAACCGCGATTCCGTCAAGCACGCCCGCTTCCTGGTCCGGCGGCTGAAGCGCGCGAAGGCGGCACTGCGGGTGGGCATCGTGTTCTGGTCGGAAACCGGCAACGGGGACAAGGAAGCGGCGGCCAAGCTCGCCCAGGATATCAACGCGGATTTCGTCGCCCACGGCATGGTCGACGCCGTGACAGGCGCGCTGTCGAACGAGCCGCCGGTGGCGCTGAAGCTCGTCGCCAAACGGCGCATGCGCCGGCCGCGCGCTGCGCCAAGGAAAGTGCCGTCCGCGGCGGCGGGCTAGGGGCGGAAGCCGATCGCTGCGAGCTGGTTCGACCTACCGGTAAAGGCGCTTATACTGGCTTTGCGCCTCATCCCGGTCGACGGCGCCAGCGGATCATGCCCGGCAGGACGAAAACTCATGATGCATGACGATCAGGTGGATATCGACATCGATATCGCCCGCCAGATGATCGTCGATCAGTTTCCCCAATATCGTCATGCGGACATCACCTCGGTCGGATCGTCGGGAACCGTCAACGCCATCTTCCGCATTGGCTCGAAGAGCGCTGCGCGCTTCCCGCCGCGGGCGATGAACCCGGCCGAATGCGCCGATATGCTTCGGTCGGAGGCCGCTGCCATGGTCGAGATCGGCGAACATTGCCTGTTTGCGACGCCGCAACCGATTGGCCTCGGCGAGCCCGGTCCTCGATATCCAATGCCATGGGCATTGCAAACGTGGATCGAAGGCGAGGTCGCCACGCCGCACGGGCTAAGTGGATCGACGATGTTCGCGCTTGACCTTGCACGCCTCGTGGCATCGTTACGCCAGGCGGACACACGGAGCCGGCGCTTCGACGGACAAGGACGTGGCGGACATCTCCCCGATCATGACGATTGGATGGCTGTTTGCTTTGAAAACAGCGAAGGCCTGCTTGATGTGGCCAGACTGCGCGATTTGTGGGCTCGGTTGCGGGAGATGCCCGCCGCCGGTCCTGTCGTGATGAGCCACAAGGACCTTATCCCGGCAAACCTTCTCGTGCAGGGCGAGCGTCTTGTCGGCGTGCTTGATGGCGGCAGTTTCGGGCCGGCCGATCCGTCGCTGGATCTGGTGGTCGCGTGGCATCTTCTCGACCGCGAGCGAAGGGCGACCTTTCGGAGCGGCCTTCAGGTCGAGGAGCTCCTATGGAAGCGCGGTGCTGCCTGGGCGTTCCAGCAGGCCATGGGTCTCGTCTGGTATTACCGTGGCACCAACCCCGCCATGAGCGCGCTGGGGCGCAGCACGCTCGCTCGCACTCTCGACGATCCTGACATCTGATCTCTGGTAGCCGACGGCGAGCTAGAGCTAACTCGGGTCTGTCGGAACATTACGCTCCGCCAACGCGTTTCATGATCCTGCAAGGGACGATTTCTATTGGAGGCTGAACATGCGCAGCTTCGAACTGGTCGATCTGCTTTACGTGGTCGAGGCCTGCAAGCACGATCGCGTGGTTGGAAATTTTGTCTCGATGGCTGAAGGTGTGGAAGAGTTGCGGGTGCTGACCGGCGATTTCGTGTCACCGGACGATGTGGTGGCGAACGCCCTTTCCAAGGTAGCGCTTGCACGAGGCTGCTCGGTTTTGTTCGACGAACAGGCAGGCGCTGAAATCCAGCTTTGACGCCCGGACTGCTCAATCCCCTGCCTTGTCCAGCACATGGCAGCCTCCACAATTGATTCAACGGCAGATTTCATGGACACGCCCGCCACCTGGATGTGGCGGGCGTTTCAGGGCGTTGGCCCAAGTCAGGTCAGGATAAGGACGATCTTCAACGTGTCTGGATCGACTATGACGATCCGACCGTCGGCCAATACGAAATACTCGTAGCTTTCATAGGCCGGAACAATCTTGACGATGCGCGCCGGCAGACGATGCAGCCGGATCTTGTGCCGTGGAACTTCGACGCCGACCGAAATGTCGAAATCGACATTGGACACCGGCTCGACCCGGGTCTCCTTGATGACCTGGGTGATCTGGGTCTTCTGTTCGACCGTCACATTGCTGATAGAAGCGGTCGAACCCTGATCAGTCTGTGTCGGGGCCTTGCCCTGAGCCTGTTGATCGGTGGTCGCATTTGCCTTGCCCTGGGCCTGCTGGTCCGTCTGGACCTTGGCCTTGCCCTGGGCCTGCTGATCGGTGGTCGTATTTGCCTTGCCTTGGGCCTGGTCGGTCTCGACCTTGGCCTTGCCCTGAGCCTGCTCGTCGGTCTTGAGCTTCGGCTTGCCTTGAGCCTGCTGGTCCGTCTGGGCCTTGGCCTTGCCTTGGGCCTGCTCGCCCATCTTCATCTTCGAGCCTTTTTGACAGTCGGCCGCGCCGGCCGCGCAATTGGCGTCACCGCCCGACTGGGTTTCGGCCGGCTGTGTCTGAGCAACCGCGGCACCGCATCCGATGCCGAGCGCGAGCATGCTGGTGATCAAGATATGCTTCATGGGAGGTCTCCTCGAAAGCATCAGTCCCTTCGCGGGGTAAACCTCGACGAAAAAATTTCGTTCCAGGCGAATTGGCAAAAGCGACAGGCGGAAATTTGAAGGAACAACCCACTTCCGATGGCGTTACGGCGGGAGCCCGAGTTGTGGCTGCGAACCCGCGCAAAGTGCTTGCACGAACCCGCGCAAGGGCTTGCAAATGAAAGGAGACAATCATGAGGATGCATCTTACCGCTGCCGCGGCAGGACTTTTGCTGCTCGCCGGCTTTGGCGCTGCCGCCGCTCAGGATGTGGTCATCCAGCCCGAGCAGGAAACGGTGATCAAGGAGTATGTGCACAAGCAGCCGCTGGCTTCCGTCAAGCTTCCGGGGGTCGAACTCAATGTCGGCACAGCTCTACCCGATACCGTCGAACTCCATGAAGTTCCCAACGTCAAATACCGCTACGTCGTGGTCGATAATCAAACTGTCGTGGTTGATCCTGACACACGCAAGATCGTCAAGATCATTCAGTGATCCAAGCCCATCCAGGCCCGCCGCTTCCCAGTGGCGGGCCTTGCCGCTCCGATCTTCGAAGGCTGACGGGGGCCGACGGTTTGCGACAGCAGAATGTCTGTCTGGCCATTCCTCGCGGGCAGCTGCCATCAGGCTGGGAGCCTTTGGGCCATCACCAAGAGACTTCAGCGGCAGACTGCCGGGAGCGTGCGGAAAAGCATCCGCTTCCGCATTCCGGTTGCGATGAACGCGCTGGAGCGAGCTACCGATCGACCATCGCCATGCCGCGCTCGCCATAGCGCGGACCGGCGATTTTTCCCGGCGCCAGCGCCTCGTCCAGCGCCGCCATTTCGGCGACGTCGAGCTTCAGCGAGGCGGCGGCGATGTTCTCCTCCAGGTATTTTCTGCGCTTGGTGCCGGGGATCGGCACGATATCGACAGCGAAATCGTCGCCTTTGCCGAGCAGCCAGGCCAGCGCGATCTGTCCTGGCTTGACGCGCCGGGCGGCCGCGATGTCGCGCACCGTGCCGGCCGCCTCGACATTGGCGTCGTAATTCTGCCCCTGGTAGCGCGGATCGTTGCGGCGGTAGTCGCCTTCCGGATAATCCTCGGCGCGCTTGACATCGCCGGTGAGGAAGCCGCGGCCGAGCGGCGAGAAGGGCACCAGGCCAATGTCGAGTTCCTTGAGCAGCGGGATGATCTCGGGCTCCAGATTGCGTTCCCATAGCGAATATTCGCTCTGCAGCGCCGAGACGGGAAAGACGGCATGCGCCCGGCGGATGTTGGCGCTACCTGCCTCCGACAGGCCGAGAAAGCGTACCTTGCCCTCTGCCACAAGCTCGCCGACCGCGCCGGCGACATCCTCCATCGGCACATCAGGGTCGACGCGGTGCTGGTAGAGCAGGTCGATATGGTCGGTGGCGAGCCGGACGAGCGAGGCTTCCACAACCTCGCGGATATGCTCGGGCCGGCTGTCGACGCCGCTGAGCTGCTTGCCGTTTTCGATGCGGAAGCCGAATTTGGTGGCGATCGTCACCTGGTCGCGCTTGCCCTTCAGCGCCCGGCCGAGCAGTGCCTCGTTGGTGTGCGGGCCATAGACCTCGGCGGTATCCAGGAAGGTGCAGCCAAGTTCGATGGCGCGGTGCAGCGTGGCGATGGACTCGGCCTCGTCGGCCGGGCCGTAGGACTGGCTCATGCCCATGCAGCCGAGGCCGATGGCCGAGACCTTCAATCCCTGGCTGCCGAGTTTTCGTGTCGCGAGGGTCATGGCTGCGCTGCTCCGGTTGGGGGTTGCAGCACCATATAGAGCGCGCGCTCAATTCCCATAGGTGTCCAGCGCTGTCTCAATCGACTGTGATCAAGGGTGCCGGCCAGGCCCAGGCCGGAGCCATGCGTCAGGCCGGACCGGAGGGCGCGGCACCAGGGCGACATCACTGGATCGAGGCCGGCTGCGAAAGAATGAGGGGGCTGATCGCCGGTTCACCACCCTCGACAATCCCGTTTCCAGACAGCGCCAACCCGCTGCTCATGGTGTCGAATTCGATTGCCGCGCCAAGCAGCTGGGCAGCCCGCAGAACCAGATATTCAATGTCCTCGAGGGCGACATTCTCGGCCAGGTTCATGATCCTGACCCGCTCGGCCGTCCCCGTGATGTTGACGATGCCGGCCGTCTTGAATGCCCTCTCGACCACTGAATTGACGTCATCGCGCAAGCGCATGGAGTAATCGTACCGCATCGAAACCTCCCAAAGGGAACGGTGTTCTGTTCAGGTTGAAGCATGCGCCCGGGGTGTCGGCCTGGCAAGCAAAATTTTAGGAATATCAAATAAAATCAGTTAGTTAGGATAATTACCGGAATGTGTATCAGGCGTTCGATGGCCATCATGAGTTTGATGTGCGGAGGGCTCATTGGCTGGTCTTGACGCATCACGAGCGCTACCCTAATTATAAGCTGAATGAGCTAGATACTAACTTACCGTATTTTTAGTCCTGAGCGAGGAGCGCGCACATGACTGAACTGGAACGTCCCGAACGGCTGCAGATCATGCTCACCACGGACGAATTGGCGGCGCTGGAAAACTGGCGCTTTGAAAGGCGCATGCCGAGCCGCTCGGCAGCGGTCCGGGAGCTGCTGCGGCGCGGTCTTTCCTCGGACGGGTTCCTGACGGCCGAGCAGGGGGTCAAGTCGCAGGAGTTCGGCGTGCTGCCCAACGGCGACGGCAAGACGAGCGATCGGCCTTCGGAGTGAAGCCGGCTTCATCCGTGGCGCGCCGCATGCGAATTGCGCCCTGGGAGATTGTCTTGATCCGCATGCACACTACCTCATGCCAATGAGCGAAATCGTGGCGGCGACGGCGGACATCGCAACAAACAAACAAAAACAGGACGCGACCGCCGACGCACGCCTCGCGGCCATCGTCGATTCCTCTTTCGATGCCATCATCAGCAAGGATTTGAACAGCATCATCACGAGCTGGAACCTGGCGGCCGAACGCATGTTCGGCTACACCGCCGAGGAGGCCATCGGCCAGTCGATCCTCATGCTCATCCCCGATCACCTCAAGAGCGAGGAGACCGAGATCATCAGCAGGGTTCGCAGTGGCCAACGCATGGCGAGTTATGAGACGACGCGGAGGCGCAAGGACGGCGCGCTTATCTCCGTCTCGCTGACGGTTTCGCCGATCAGGAACGCCAATGGCGAGATCGTCGGCGCCTCCAAGATCGCTCGCGACATTTCCGCCGCAAAGGAGAGCGAGCGCCGGATCAGGCTGCTGATGCGGGAGGTCAACCATCGCGTCAAGAACCAGTTCGCAGTCATCCTGTCGATGGTCAGGGAGACGAGCAAGCGCTCGAGCGACCCGCAGGAGTTCGAGGAACTGATCCGCGCCCGCATCATGGCGCTGTCGCGTTCGCATGATCTGCTCGTCACCTCGGAGTGGGCCGGCGCCAGCATGTTCGACCTGATCCAGGAACATCTGAAGCCCTTCGGCCGCGAGGAGCAGATCCTGCTTTCCGGCCCCGTCCTGACGCTGCAGTCGAATGCGGTGCAGAATCTCGGTATGGCTTTCCACGAGCTTGGCACCAATTCCGCCAAATATGGCGCGCTGGGCAGCGAAGACGGCAAGGTCGAGATCAGCTGGACAATCGGCTCAAGCACGCAAGGCTCCGGCCCCCAGGACTGGGTCGGTGCATCGGGCGGACGCGACTTCCAGCTGCTCTGGACCGAGACGTCCACGCCCCGTCCGGAGCGCGAGGAGAGCGCGCGCAAGGGGTTCGGCACCGTTGTCCTGCAGCGGGTGGCGCCGCAGTCGCTGGGCGGTTCGGCTCAACTGGAGCGCTCGCCCGGCCGTCTCAGCTGGCGGCTCAGTGCACCGTTGGCATCGATCATCGTGCCGCAAGCCGGCGTCGAAGCCGACGGCGGCGCAGCGCTGGGGTTCGGCATCTGAACGTCCCGTATGCCCCGTAACAAGAGATTGGCGTCATCTCTCGTCAGGCAACGGCAGGATTTTGACCGCCATTGCAATCGCAGCACTGTTCAAGACCAGCGATAATCAGGCGATGCGCCTGGACACCGCCCGCCAAAGGGCATCGTTGCCAACCGGGACGGCAGGTTTTCCGCCGCCCCGGCTTGCCGGTCACCGGTGATGCGGGAGATGCCTTTCAGCATCGACTTCCCCAACGGTGAAGCTCTGGAAGCCCGGCATGAGCTGCCATATGGCTGCAAGGCCGATGATCACATAGGCCAGGCGGGCCAGCATGGCGCCTCCAAGGACCATGCCGATTACGTCATAGCCGGTCACACCCATGGACAGCCAGTTGAGACCGCCAAGGATGATGAGGGCGAGGGTGACGAGGTTCATGATGCGCATAAACGCCTCCTGATGTTGCCTGACAAAAAGACGTCCGCTAAAAAAAACGCTTGCGGTTTCAGACGGTTCCGTCGATCACGAAATTGTGAATGAGGGTTGTGATCCGTGAATACGGCCTACTCGACCAGTATATGCGCCTCTCGCGCGGCTTCGACCAAAGCCTCCCTGGCGACATCGGGAGACACGTCGCCGCTTGTCGCTCGACGGCAGGCGCGCAGCGCGGACTGATGTTTCACGCTGCCGGCGTCGCGCCAATGTGTCGTCAACAACTCTATGGCCTGCTGTGTATTGGACAAGTGGCGGGTGGCGCCGGCCACACCGACCGAAACCACCACGGGCTTGGAGAACCACGCAGGTTGCATTGGAACCTCGACAAGGTTGCTGGCGAAAAACGCGCATGTCGGCGCAAAGTTTCACCGGTTCCAATCACTGTCGTGTGAGGCTGGGCGTGGCGGCACCTTCGAATGTTGGCTCGGGGACGGAGCGCAAGTCGTGAAGGTTCCGCGGGCTCCCCCGATCCGCGACGTTGGCTGGAAAATGGCGTCGGTGGCGCCCCGGAAAGCACGCGTGGTAACTGTTGATTCAACCATTGCTGGTATTCTGTGTGGTGTGGTAGCGGCTCCGGCAGTGCAACAGGGGCCGGTTTGCCGGAGCCGCCTGCGCGGTCCGGTTGGGGTTTGACCGCGCTGTTCCAAAATAGGACAGCGCGGTCAACGATTCGTTAAAATCCAAAATTGCTAATTAAGTTTGCGCTAATTGACTGGCGATTTTGCCGCGACGGGAAACCGGCATTCCGTCGAAGGTGAATCACGGGCTGATGGAACATTAGTCATTTCTAATTGTTTGTGTTTGTCGGCAGGGCGGGGGCGTCCCCTGCCGAAGATCGGGTTTCCGATCGGCCCGCGCGCCTCTGGCCGAGAGCGCGGGCTTTCACTCCAAAGGCGGCCCGGTACACCTCTGGTTGGGGTAAACAGCGCACCGGGCCTAACCGGCCTGGGGCGGCTGCCGGCTGGCCATATATGCGGCACGGCCAATGCAACTGAAGCATTCAAATGAAGGAGATGTATATCGCGATTGGATAAAGTGACGGAACGTCCAATGGACGATACCGGAACCAAAGCGGTTACATCAGACCTTTGCGTGGGGGCCATGGGACCTTAGTCCCTCATGGGAAGTCCACCACGGGAACGACCCGCAGCGGGCTTTCGCAGTGGCTACATCCCGAAGGAATCGACCACTTGTGATTGCACTGTGATCCAAATGGCCGCGTTGGCATATGGTGTGATCGCGGAAGGCAGGCTTGGGGGAGCGGATGCTTCCCAGGTTGTTTCCGGTTTCGGACAGAACCATTTCCAAGGCGGTTTTCACCAATTTCGGCGAAAACCGAAAAACGCGGCGCGCTCTAGATTTGCGTTGCCCCGCCGCCGCCGGCGATCGTCGCCATCTTGCCGAAGCGCTAGAGGCGTCGCTGCGGGAAAGCGTCTCGCGATCCTTTAGGCCGCCTCAAGCTCCATGGCCCTTTGAGCTGCCTTCGCGATAAAGCCGGATCGGGTATAGCCGTGCGCCTCAGCAAAGGCATCAATCCGGCTCAGAACATCTTCAGGGAGCGTGATGTTCACTCGGATAGCTTTTTTGGCCTCGGTCTTCATCGCTACCAAGATTGCAACGCCGTCTCGATTGGTGGCGTCGGCCATGACATCTTCCAGGCTGGAAGGTTCTGGAATCGCCTCGCCATCTTCCGCAAGCCCTTCGATGTGGAAGGCAAGCGCCTCCTCCGCCATGGCGCGAGCGTCGTCTAGATCGGTGCCGGCGGTGATAACGCCGGGAAAATCGGGAAAGGACACGCCGAAGTCGCTGTCGGCGTCCTTATGGATCAGTCCGATATACTGCTTCATGTCTCTCTACCCCAGTTTCAGACCGGACTGACGTTCAATGTTCCGCAAAGTCCCCAAAGGGATATCCCTTTTGGGGTGCGGGACCGTGACCCTGCCGGCTTTCTTCTTGTGTTTGAATTGTGCGTGACTGCCCTTTCGAGCGACTTCGTACCAACCGTCGGCCTCCAAGGCCTTGACCACGTCTGCATTTTTCATGTGTATAAATACACACTTGTTGCGAAAAATGCAACAAAATAGTGAAAGTCCGCCTTTCAAACCGTTGCCTTAGACAGACGATTTCGGTCGAGACCGCACCAAACCATCGAAAGATTGGTTCCCGCTCATGGGCTCGAACCACGATTCACGCCTTCAAAGGGCGCTGTCCTACCATTAGACGAAGCGGGAGAAGCTCGGATGCTTATGCCGTCGGGACGGCGAGGCGTCAATTCGGGAAATTGTCGACCGGCTCTTCGCAGCGATAGACCGGGCAATGCCCGTCGCGCGCCGGGATATAGGCAGACATCGGCACTTCCGGCCAGTCGCATTCATTGCCGAACTGCCTGACATAGCGGTCATAGGTGTTTGGCCCGGTGGTCAGCACCACGGCGCGACGGCTCTGGATCATGGCCCGGATCTCGGCGCAGCTCATGCCGCGGCTGTCGGGGCGGGCCTCGGCCAGGCTGGTCGCGGCGAGCACGGAGCCCAAGGTGATCAACAGGACAGGAAGGCGAGCGGGCATGGCGGCTTCTCTTTTGTTCGGGTGCTGCATTGTCCCATAAAACCCATCATGTGTCCGCCGGTTCCGCGACGGGCCGCGCATTGTGCGGGCAGCGGCCGCGACCACCGCTTTGAGGCGTGCCCGCAAAGGACCGATCCGCCTGCCGCCCGATCGCACGATGCAGAGAACCGTGCCGGCGGCGCTGGCAAGGTCGCCCCCTAGGCCCCACCCGGTTCGCCGAAGAAGTCCGCCAATGCCTGAGCGGTCTGTTCCGGCGCCTCCTCGGGGAAGAAATGGCCGCCGGGCATGGGCCGTCCGCGGACGTCATCGGCCCAGCCTCGCCAAAGAGCCGGCGGCCCGCCGTCGCCCGCGTACCAGTCGGCAAGCGCACCTTGCCCGCTCCACAGCGCCAGCACCGGACAGCGGATGCGCCGGCCGGCGGCCTTGTCGGCATGGTCATGCTCGCGGTCAAGCGTCGCCGCCGCGCGATATTCCTCGCAGATGGCGTGGATGTGGGCGGGATCGCGCAAGGCATCGACATAGGCCTGGCGCACCTCGGGCGGAAACGTTGACGGCAACGACCCCCAGCCGCCGAGCGCGTTGTCGACGACCGCCGCGGCGGATCCCCGCAGCATCAACTCCGGCAACGGCTCGGGCTGCGCCAGCAGTGACCAGGGCCAATAACCCTGCGCCAGCCTGGCGTCGGCCCGATCCCATGCGTCGGCCGTTGCGACGATGTCCAGCACCGCAAGCTTTTCAACGCGGCCGGGATGATCGAGCGCCATGCGGTACGCCACCCGCCCACCGCGATCATGGCCGGCGACCATGAAGCTGCCGAAGCCGAGTTGGGCCATCAGGGCCGCCATGTCGGCGGCCATGGCCCGTTTGGCATAAGGGGCGTGAGCGCTGTCGGACGACGGGCAGGCGCTGGCGCCATAGCCGCGCAGGTCGGCGCAGATGACGGTAAACCGCTCGGCCAAGGCCGGTGCCACGTCGCGCCACATCAGATGGGTCTGCGGAAAACCGTGCAGGAGCAGCAGCGCCGGACCGTTGCCCGCACGCCGGATAAATATGCCGGCCTCGCCGGTATCGATTTCCATCGACTGGAAATTGCCGAACATGGTGGTGCCTCCTTGCCGGCAACGGCCGGAGGCCGGATTTGGTTGCGGGCGGTCGCCCGGTGCGCCATCTTTGTTCGCCAACCTTTCGCGCAGTTGGGCGTTGTCCCTGCGAGGCAGGCTGCCGCGGGCAGCCGTCAAAGCAAAGGAGGCTCAGATGAAAAAACCTCTGGCCATCGCGTCGCTGATGCTGGCCCTGGCCGTGCCGGCGGCGGCACAGACGGATCAGCAGCAAGGCACCGACAACCCGGCCCCGCAGGCCGACAAATGCCGGGTCCAGCCGGATCAAGGCAAGCAGCAGCCAGGTGGCGGCAATCTGAGCGAAAAGCTCGATGATTGCGGCGGGGTGCTGAAACCGCCGCCCACCGGCGATCAGGGCATGGCGACACCGGCGCCCGACGTGGGCAAGACACCGGTGATCAAGCCTGGCCAGGTGCCGGCTCAGCCGCCGGCCAAGTAGGAAGCCTGGCGCCGAAGAATTTTGGGTTCGAGACCCCGATCGTGGATGGCGATCTGCCCGCGCAAAAATAGTGATGACAGCAAACAGAAAAGCAGGCGAGGGGCATCGCCTGCTTTTCTGGGTTAGCGAACCAGCACGCCCGCATGAGCGCACAGCGCCGTAAAGGCTTCCTGCGCCTGCGCCGTGCCGTCCTTGTTTTCCAGCGCAGCTTCGATCTTTGCGCGCGCGGCCTGGTAGAAGGGACCGCGGCTGGCTTGCGGCCAGTCGATCAGGACTTCACTGGCGTCCTGTAGGGTCGCCACCTCGCGGATCGTGTCCGAGCCATGCGGCTTGATCCGCACCGGTGTCGACAGCATCACATCGGCCATTGCTTTTCCCGCCTCTGGTTTTTCCACTATTGCAGGATGCGGGCTTCGCGCGCGGCCTCGATCATCGCCCGCATCGCCTTTTCCGGCGGTGTCCAGCCGTCCAGCGCATCGCGACAGCAGCGCAGCGCCGCCTGATATCGCCGGCCTCGGCCGGCAGGCCAGTCGCCCAGGCATTCCAGGCCCTCCCAGGCGCTACGCACGATGCGTTCACGCTCGGGGGCGAATTTCAGGCGGATCGGTCGGGGAAATATCTTGTCGTTCAACTGAAGTCTCCGTGGCATTCGCCCGACACTGACCGCGATTGTGGAAAATGGAACTCGTGAGGGGCGCCGGATAACGCCGTCGACAAGGGAGGGTTCCAGGCCCGAAAGATCAATTTTCAGTCGTGCGTGACGGCCTCGGACAAAGGTCTCGGTGGCGGCGGAGCGGCGTCTTCCGGCGCTGGCCCGTCATAGGGCCGGTCATGCTCGAATTGTTCGGTGCCGGGCAAGGCATGCAGCCAGGTCTCGCGGCGGCCGATCCACAATTCATATTGCGGCTCCAGGTCGGTCGGCGCGACGTCGAGGCTGCCGAGCATCACCTCGACTTCATCGTCGCCGACCCAGGCGACGCGGCTGCCGCAGGTCGGGCAGAAGCTGCGCGTGCCGTAAGAAGCGACTTCGCCCGATGTCTCGAAGGCGTCGCGCGACCATATCGCAAAGGCCGAATAGGCCGAGCCGCTGGCCTTGCGGCAGTCCTTGCAGTGACAAAGGCCGACGCGTGTCGGCTGGCCGGTGACGACGAAATGCACGCCGCCGCACAGGCAACTGCCGGTTCTGCGTGTGGTGTCGGACATGATCGCGGCCCTCCCTCGGTCTGGCTTTCGTCAGTCTGGCATGCCAAGGGTCGGGCGGAACAGATGCTGGCCATTTCGTCGGCCAGAAACCGGGAACAATTCCGTTCATCGTACCGCCGACCGGGTTGGGTGCTCCCCGACCCGGTCGATGCGGCCCGCAGCATCCTTCAACGCAATGCCGGCGAAATGGTTGCTGCTCGCTGCGCCCCCGTCTACCCGCGCGCGGCCATGTGGTTGTCGAGCTTCTTACGCGACGGGCCGTAGCGCTTGATGATGGTCTGGGCTTCGCTCTGCGGGATGCCGTATTTGCGCGCGAAGGCGGCGACCTCGTAGGTCTCCTCGCTCGAAACCAGCTTGCGGTCCTGCTTGATCTTCGTTTTGTCGTCGGGCATGGCGTGCCTCGCTTTCTGTCAGCCGCACGGTCGCGGGGCATCAGTATACAGGATGCCGTGATCAGACATAACAGCGACCGGCGCTGCTGGTTCCAAGGCAGACGGCGGACAGAAGCCTGCCCGACGCGGATCGACGGTGTCAGGCCGATGCGGGGCCGGCGGCATGGGGATCGGCCCCGCCGCATTCGGCGCAAGGAGCGCTGGCGCCGGGACAGCCGCGCTGATGCGTGCCGACGGGACAGCAAAGCCCGTTGGAGCTTGTCCAGCGTGGGCATTGGAAAACGCCAGCGCCCAAAACTTACCCCCCAAATGGATGCGCCGGACATACCTGTACATTAGTCATGTCTAACGATACCACTTTGCCGGTTACGGACAAGTTTCAAGATCGCCAATTGTTGTGGAACATCAGCGCCAGACCGGCGACGGCGTCCGTTGCGGCCGCGCTTGCCGACAAAAATTCAGGCCGGTGTCGGAACCGCACGGCGTCGCTCGTCCTTGGGTCGATATCCATTGCAACCCTGGAGAGACAAAATGCCGGACATCACTCAATCGCCGTGGCAGACCGCGGCCCTTCTCATCGCCCGCCTGGTCTTCGCCGCCATGTTCCTGATGGGGGTGGTCTTCAAGTTCATGGACATGGGCGCCACCGCCGGCTACATCGCCGCCGCCGGCTTCCCGTTCCCGCTGTTTCTGGCCTGGTGCGCCGCGATCCTCGAAACGCTGCTGGTGATAGCCTTCCTGACCGGCGCCCTCCTGACCCCGGCGGCGCTGGTGGGGGCTGTCTATGTCACCTTCCTCGGCTTTGCCTTTCACGGCCCGTCGCACTGGGCCTCGAACCAGGCCGAGTTCGGCGCCTTCATGTCGCATTTCCCGTTCGCCGCCGGCCTGCTCTTCGCCGCCGTCCATGGGCCGGGACGGACGCTGGCGCTGAACCTTGGCTGGCCGGGCAAGGCTTGAGACGAGCAACAAGATCGGAGGAGTTCGCCGCTTGCGTGAAACGGTGAACTGCCCGGGCCTCACAGCTGATCGTTATAGGGCTCCTTCATCTGGCCGACCATGCGGGCCAGTTTCGAGAAGGACGGCATGTCGGCCTCCGGCTGGCACTGGTTGGCGAGCTCCAGCAGCCGGATCGGAAAATTGACGGCGTCGCGGCTCGACGCCGACATGCCGTTGGATCGCTCCTCGCCGGTTTCGCTGGCCTCGGCCTTGCGCAGCGCGATGTCGATCTCCTGCGATGTCAGCACCCCCTTGCGAACCAGGACGTGGTTGATCGAGGCGACGGCCATCAGCAGGCCTTCGAGTTGCAGATTGGCGACGTTCATGGGGTTCCCTCCATTGACCAAAGGGGAAACGCGCCAGCGGCGTTTCCGATCCGAAGCCAGGCGGGGAGCCGGTTTCAACCGGGATGCCGGGCAGGCGCTGGCTCGTGCTACCGGCCTATTCCTGCGTCAGGCGTTCGCCATATTCGCGCCACACCGCGTTGACCTCCAGGCTGCCGAGGCGCGGGATCGACGGATCGCCGCAGGTGATGGCGACGGCGCTGATGTCGTAGTTGGGGTAGGCGTTGGCGACGAAGCGGATCGCGTCGCCAAGCGAGTTCACGCGGATGATCGGATCAGCCTGCCCTTGACCGGTGCTGCGCACACCGGAAACCGTGGCTGGAGCATGCCGCATCCTGAAGACGGATGCCATGGCTGGTCTGTCCATCGCCCTCTCCTGCAAGGCCGTGCGACGCGAATCATTCCATGAGCTTCTTCTGATGGTCCCACAGCTGCCGGCTGATGAAAAGCCGGCTATCCGGTTCGGGTTTCGGCGACGGCGCAGAGCTTGATCGAGAAGGAGGCTTGAGAAGCTCCATGATCTAGGAATTTTTTCCTTGACCGGGTGAGGGCAGCCATGCTACATATTTGCCCATGGTGCTGATTTGCGCCAACGACCCGCCGCCGAGGCGGGTTTTGTGTTTCTGGCGCCTTGTCAGCCGCCAACTTTGTATGCTGGCGGGCCGTAGAGCGCGACCTTTGCGAGAAATCCAATGACCCAACGCTACGCCACGATCATCACCGACGATGACGGCCGCGACATCGTCAGCGCCATCGGCGCGTGCGAGGGCGCGCCGCCGCAGGTGCGGTTGGGGCGCGTCGAGCCGGTGGGATCGGGCGTGCTGATCGGCATGGTGCGGGACGCGGGTGGTGGCTTTGGTTTTCCCCAAGCCGGCATCGGCGGCCACGCCATGGGTCTCGTCTTGGCGCGGCTCAGGGCGCAGGCCAGCGTGGCAAAACGCGCCGGTGCGCCAGAACCCGCCGCGACCGCAAAGCCGAAGCGCGCGAAGAGGGCCAAGGTGGCGAAAAGGAAATCCCGCGCGAGGAAGCCGGCCAGATCGGTGCCGAAGACCGGCTTGGCTGCTTGCGCAAACGCAGCCAGCACCATGGATCAAGTCGATGGCTGACGAAGCCGCCGCCGGGCCGGCGCGCCGCAATGCAAAGCCGGCAAGACGCAAGCCCGTCGCCAAGGCTGCCTTGGCGCCGAAGACCCGCGCGACACGGACGAAGAAGACGCTGGGCGATGATTTTCTCGCCGCCGTGCGGGCCGATTTCCGCGCGCATGGCGCCGGCGTCATCGCCGAGGTGCGGGCCGACAAGCCCGACCAGTATCTGAAGATCGTGCTGTCGGTGCTGCCCAGGGATTTCGATGCCGCCATCAACCATCTGGACGCCTTGAGCGATGAAGAGATCCGCAGCCGCATCCGCAGCCTCGAAACCGTCCTCGGGCCGTTCCTCGCAGAAGGCGCCGATCGCGGCGAAGACGGAATATCTGGCGCTGCTGGCGGAGCTTGATCGCCGCAGACGCGGCAACCAGTTGGCGGCGTACAAACCGTATCGGCGCCAGGCCGAGTTTCACGCGGCGGGTGCGCTCAACCGCGAAAGGCTGTTCATGGCCGGCAACCAGCTCGGCAAGACCCGGGCCGGCGGCGCCGAATGGGCCATGCACCTGACTGGCCGTTATCCCGCGTGGTGGCAAGGCAAGGTTTTCGACACGCCCGTGCGGCTGTGGGCCGCCGGCGTGACCGGCGAGGGCACGCGCGACAACCCGCAGCGCGTGCTGGTCGGCCCGCCGCAGCAGCAGGCGGCCTGGGGCACCGGCATGATCCCGGCGGATGCTATTCGTCACACCATCATGGGCCGCGGCGCGCCGGGCGCGCTCGACAGCGTCGTCGTGCGCCATGGCGGCGGCGGCGACGTCCAGGCCGGCGAGAGCGTGCTGTCGTTCAAGAGTTTTGAAAAGGGCCGCGAGAAATGGCAGGGCGAGACGCTGCACGGCGTCTGGTTCGACGAGGAGCCGCCGCTCGACATCTATTCCGAAGGCCTGACCCGCACCAACGCGACGGGCGGCATCACCATCGTCACCTTCACGCCGCTGCTCGGCATGAGCGACGTGGTGCTGCTGTTCTTGTCAGCGGGGGAAGTGGAGAGGATGGGGAAGGGGTGAAACCGCTGCGAAACCATGATCTGCAATGCCGCTTTGGCGGCAACCAATGGTCGAGTAGCTTGCGGCGCGACGTTTGGGGACCAACATGCGCCAAATAGCAAAACTGCTCCTCCTCCCGGCACTGCTTTCGGCTTGCACCGGGAGCGGCGATTGGCGCGCCGGCGCGATCAGTGCCGCCGAAGGCAAGATGCGCGACCTGATAAGCGATGCTTCGGCCACCTTCTCGCATGTCCAACTCACCGGCGACAGTTCGACCGGCCAGACCTGCGGTGTCATCACCGCCAAAGTCGGCGCCTTCACCAAAGAGGCGCGCTTCATCGTCTATATCGACAACACCGCCGGCCCGTTTGTCGAGCCGGGCATGGGCCAGTCCATGTCGCGGGCCGACTTCGATTGGGCCTGGCAGAACGACTGCCTCAACGAGGGGTATAAGTCATAGCTATTCGGCGTCCGCTCTTCAGCGTCGGGTTTGCCTGCTCCTTACCTGGCCGCAGCTTGGCTGCATTTTGTGCAACATCCTCGATTGGCGAGACCCTTGGGCGACAGCCCGGCAGGGCGATGAGAGGCGGCGCTCACCGTGGCAAGGAAATCGTGTCCGAACAACATCATAGGTTCGCCTTCTCGCAAGGTGATTCAGGAAATACCCATGTCCCGTCACGTCACCTTCATGACCATCGAGGATGCCGCTCATTACAGCTCCGAGCAGCGCGCCGCGATCATCACCGCCTATCCCGAGCATGAGCGTGAGGCGCGGGCTCGCGGCATTCCGGTGCTGGGCTCGGGCCGCATCTTTCCCGTCGCCGAGACGCTGATCGCCTGCGAGCCGTTCCGGCTGCCGCGCTACTGGCCGCGCCTCGGCGCGCTCGATTTCGGCTGGGACCATCCTTCGGCCGCCGTCGAACTCGCCTGGGATACCGAGGCCGATGTCGTCTATGTCACCAAAGCAGCGCGGGCCTCGCAACAGACGCCGGCGATGCAGACGCTGACCCTGAAACCCTGGGGCGAATGGCTGCCCTTCGCCTGGCCGCGCGACGGCCGCCGCGAGACGCTGGAGGGGGCCGGCGTGGCGCTGGCCAAACAATATGCCGCGCACGGGCTGAACATGCTGTCGCGCCACGCGCAATTTGCGGACGGTTCGGTCTCGGTCGAGGCCGGGCTGATGGAGATGCTCGACCGCATGCAATCCGGCCGCTTCAAGGTGTTTTCCACGCTCGCCGCCTGGTGGGAGGAGTTCAGACTTTTCCATCGCAAAAACGGCCAGGTGGTCAAGCTAAAGGACGATTTGATGGCGGCGACGCGCTATGGCGTGATGATGCTGCGCGAGGCGGTGGTCGATCCGGCGGAGTTCAAGGCGGCACGACGGCCGGCGGGCCAGAGCGATCCGCTGGGGGCGTTTCGGTAGGGGCGAAGAGTTGTTGCTTCGTCATCCCAGGGCGAAGCAGGAGCGAAGCTCCGTCGCGGAGACCCTGGGATCCATTCCGTTACCTCTGCCGTGGAGTGCAGCGGAGCGAAATTCTGCACCGTTGCGGCGCTCGAGGGCCCAGGCATGGATCCCTTGGAATGCGGAGCAGTTCCGGGGGTCTGCGCCGCGTCGCTACGCTCCTTGCTCCACCCGTGGATGACGAAAGTCCGTTCGGGACGTCTCACACACCCGCACGCCTCTCAAGACCCTTCGATCCGACAAACCGCAAAACGCGCGCCTGCCGCCGGCGTGCGATCGGTCGCGCCGCGATCGCCGGCGCCGCACTTCCTTTGTTCAAAGCCAGCCACGCAGGAAACCGCCAATGGTCCACGTCATCCCGCTTTCCATTGCCCAGCGCCGGCTCGATACCGGCAATGCGCCGCAATATCCGCAGGGATCGCCAATCGGCGGCGCCATGCAGGGTTTTGGCGATCACCTTTCCGCTGCCGCCGAGCGCTACCAGCAGATGAAGGACCAGCAGCAGGCGTTCGACGCCGAGCTGGCACGCCGCCGGTTCAACGGCCAGATCGCGCAGGCGGAGGACGAGGTGACGGCCAACGGCCCGGCCGACGGTGCCGGCCTGCATGAAGCCATGTACGGCCAGGTCGATCCCTACACCGGCCGGGTGGTCAAGACCGGGCTGTTCGACAAGCTGTTCGCCGCCGCTCTGCCCGGCATGCCCGAGAGCCAGCGCGCCGCTTTCGCCGGGCAGAAGGAGACGATGCGTCACACCGGCGGCCGGCGCATGGCGGCACGGCAGCTTCAGCGGCGCAAGGATTATGAACAGGCGCAGTGGGCCGAGGTCCAGCGCGCCGAGCTCGACGCCATCGCTCAGATCAGTCCGAACGACACTGTTGCCTTTGACGCTGCCCGCCGGCGCGGCCTCGATGTCCTCGACAAGATGGGCCTCGATCCACAGGGCAAATCGCAGACCGAGGCCGCCTGGCGAGAAAGCACGGCCAAGACGCGCATCGAGGCTCTGATAGCCGGAAACCCGAAAAGGGCGCTCGATCTGCTCGGACTGACGGCGTCTGCCAACGGCAAAGGCAATCGGCCGGAGCAGGGCATCGATGGCACCGGCTCTGTTGCCGGAACGGACAGTTCCAATGCGTCGACCGACAAAGGTGACCGCGCTCGCCGGCTTACGCCGAATGAACGGATAGGGCAGGCATTCCAAGACAATTTTCCGATCGACAACCTGCTTGCCGAGCTGTCGCCCGCTTCATATGACGACGTCGTTCGCAAGGCACGTACCGCAGATGCGGCAAGTCTCATCAATACACATGCCGATCTCGACATCGCTTCTCAGAACGCGCGGGCAGCCATAACCAACATGACGCCCTATTCCGGCTCGAGGCATGACGATACCGAGTTCGCTTCTGTTTTTGGTGCCGAAGAGGGCGGCAAACGATCCAGAACTTTCAATTGGAGGGCGGATGTCAGCCCATATCTTGCCGATATGCGCGTCATGCCGACAAGTCAGGTCGATGCGTCGATCTTTGCCGAAAAGCCCCTCCCGAACCGCTTCTCGCAGAAGCAAGATCCTGAACTGTATAGAATGGATCAGGCGCGCTATGAGAAAGATCAGGAGCGCTATGAACTGAACGCGGACGCCGCCGCCTTCATCATACAGCAGAGGCAGGTCGACCCGGCAGCTTATGCCCGCAAGGTGATTCCGAGCGTCGATAAAGGCTTCAAGAACTTGTCGACGTCGCAGGATTTGCAGGCGGCGGTCGCCCTGTCATTTGCCGCCCAACGTCAATTGGGGATCGCGAAACCTCAGCCGCTGCCCCGATCCGACGCTGAAGGTTTGATTAGGGCATGGAGCGACGCGTCCGACCCAAAGGAAGCCGAGCGCAAGGCGCTTGAAGCGATCAATGATCCGAAGCAGCGAAAAGCGTTGGCCACGCAATTGGACGATGTCAAGGCGACGCAATCTGAGACGCCGGCCGCGCTCGAAGCCGAGGGACTCAATAAGGACATGGAGGCCAAGAGATTTGCGAAGGCAATATACCTATCTCCATCTGATATCCTGCGGCTTAAAAAGACCCTCATGACGGAATGGATCGTCAGTGATGGAGACATCGAGGCGAAGGGTGTGATCGATGCCATCCTGAATCGTCTGGCATCTCATCGCTGGGGCTATAGCATCGAAAGCGTGGTGAACTCTAAGGACCAATATTCCGACGTGAATGGACCAGTCTCTCGCGAACAACATAATCGATCCAATGTCGATCAGTTATCAATCTACGATCCACGTTTTGACAGGGCGTCAAAATTGGTTGACGAATATTTGGTGATGCGTGCAGCTGGCGCACCGTCTGTCGTCGAAGATCATTTGAACTATGGCGACCCTAAGACGTCGAGCCCCAAGAATCGCGTTTGGCTCGAAGCACTGGATGGACCGATATTGGGTCGACATCATCACGGCACTGAGCCTGCGTTTCAAAAGTACCGTCCCGGGGAATTCAGTATCAATCTGCCAGAGGACTATTATCCCACCGAGCGATGAACAACTCTATTCCACGCAATGGCTAGAGCGCCATTCGTTGGCCTGTGCCGAGGTCATGAGAATTTTATTACTCCAGACCTATGGGGCACAGCCGACATCAACAAGGTTGAATCTCGTTTCGCTGCCGTCATCGGTCCGGACAGTATAAAAAGCATTGGGGTCGGATTCCGCTGGCCTCCACTTGAAGTCTTTGAGGGCCTCGGAGTCTACCGCAAACATGTAGGAGCGCATCGGACCATAGATAAATCCATGGTCGCCTTCTTTCGTCAGTATCTCCGCAGCCGTGGCCGGTTGCCAAAGGTTTTTATCCTCTGTGAAGACGGCTTTGCCGAAGCCTTGTCTGACGACGGTTACGACAATTCCGGACTCGGATGATTTAAAAAGCACGCCCTTTGGACAGCTCTTCGACAAGGTATCTATCTGATCCGTGTCGTCCGACTGGGCGGCGCCAAATGGCAACGTGAACATCACCGCCACGGCGAGAATGAACGATCGCAAATAATGCCTCCTAGAGTTGTGCTTATTATGCTAATACCTCATTTTGGTTGTGGCAAGTATTGAGTTAGCGGCAACCGCATTTTTCAGACAACTGCAATCGCAGCCCTTTGATGACGAAGGCTCCGCATGACCCTGCGGATCATCCCGCCACGCTGCGCGATCTCTCGCCGCGAACCTGGGCCCGAAGATCCTGCGGAGATCGACTGCCAGCTTGACCATTGTTGGCCGGCGCTCTTGGGATTGCGGTGACAGTGCACGTTTTGGAATTACGGTGAAAGTGCACTTTTAGCTCCCGTATCTATGTGACTGATGGGAAACCTCGAGACTGAGACAGGGAACATGGTGCACTGTCACCGTAATTCCCAATAGGTGATTGATGCAATATTTTTACATGGAACCGAACGTCGCTGGTGGGCTTGGCAACCACCGTTCTTGACGCGAGCGTCCATCCGCCGATTGTGACCACGCTTCACTATGAAGTAGAGGGCTGGTTTGGTGATGTGCTCGTCACGACGTTCCCGTGTTACCTCGTCACTCAGGAAACCCAGCGGTCACTGCAGGAGATGGGTTTTTCAGGTGCGACGTTCGCAGACGTCGAAGTGACGACATCCGAGGAGTTTCATGAGGATCAACCTGGGCAGGAACTTCCACCCTTCGTCTGGTTGAAAGTGAATGGGAAGGCAGGCCGCGACGACTTCGGGATCGCAGCCAACTATCTCCTGGTTATCTCGAAACGCGTTCTGGATTTGCTGGAATCGCTAGGCATTCCGTTTGCGGTGGTCGAACCCTACGAACAGTAACGGGATCGTTGCCTTTGTTGTCGCGGCGACGGCTCGAAACAGCTCTGAATAGGAATTTTTTCCTTAAGCCAATTGACGGCATGAGGGCAGCAATGGTACATTTTTGTCCATGGTGCTGATTTGCGCCAACGACCCGCCGGTGAGGCGGGTTTTGTTTTTTGGCGATGGGCGGATACATGCCGCGATGATCGCCAGGGAAACGCGGCACCTTTGCATCGTCGCAACGCCTTGATGTCACGGAATGGATCCCTTGGGCCGGAGCAGATCCAGGGGCCTGCGCCGCGCCGCTCCTTGCTTGGCCCGTGGCATAACGAAGCGGAGGGCGCATCGGCACTTCCTTTCGTTCGACGGCTTCGCCAACTGACGAAAGTCCATCCATGCCCATCCGCATCATTCCCGCCACGCTGCGCGATCTCTCCTACATCGCCGCCAACCTGCGCCCCGACGACCGCGCCGAGATCGACTGCCAGCTTGACCAGTGGTCGCCGGCGCTGCTGGCGCTGACCGCTTTGCAGGGCTTTGCCTATGTCGCCGAGCTCGACGGCAATCCGGAAGCCGGGTTCGGCGCGGCCGAGCAGCGCGGCGGGCTGTGGATCGCCTGGAGCTGGGGCACGCGCCGCATGAAGCGCTGCGTGCCCGGGATCACCGAATTCTTTCATGCCGTGCTTGGGCCTGAGGTCGCGGCGCGCGGCGCCTGGCGGGTCGAGGCGCGAGCGCTGGCCGCCAATCACCTGGCGCTGCGCTGGCTTGGCCGGCTGGGCGCCACGCAGCGCTGCCTGCTGCCGGGCTACGGCCGCAACGGCGAAGATTTCTTCCTCTACGACTGGACAAGAGAAGGCTGGAACCATGTGTCTGTTTCAAAAACCACCGGAACTGAAGCCGCTGCCACCGGCGCCGACCGTGCAGGACAAGGATGTGCAGGCGCGCGAGGCGGCCTTGCGGGCTGAGCTCGAACGGCGCCAGGGCACGCAGGGCACCGTCAAGACCGACCTCGCGCCGTCGAGCCTCACCGGCCAGCGCCGCGTGCTCCTGGGGCTTTGACCATGACCGCGATGAAGCGAAGCTTTCGCCGGCGCGTGCTGGACTGGTGGTACTGGCGCCGGCACGCGCGGCTGGTGAAGAAGCGGTGATTGGCCAATCTCCCCCGTGTGGGGGAGATCGGCAGATCCGCCGCTCACCCTTTCTTCGCAAACGCCCAGACCATCAGCGGGTATTCCTCGTCATTGCTGAGATCGCGCCATAAGCCGTAGGCGCGCACCGGGCCGCCGATATGGGCCCTGGCGCAAGCCTTGTTGCCCCAGCCATGGACCTTGACGTTGGCTTCGGCAAAACCGCCCTCGACCATCAGCTGCTTGAGGCCGGCGGGCGTCCACCTGTTGTAGTCGTGCGGCCGGGCATGGACCCGAAACAGGAAGGGCGTCGCCACCATCGCCCAGCCGCCGGACCTTGTCATGGCGTGGATGTTCTGCACCGCCGCCAGCGGCCGCCGGACATGTTCCAGCACCTGGTCGGCGATGACGATCGAATATTGTTCCTCGGTGCGGTCCTTGCAGATGTCGAAGGCGGGGAAATCGACCGAGCGGTAGTTGGGGCACATCGCCCGCCAATAGCGGTTCCACCCCGGCGAGATCTCGATGACGTCGGCGGCCTTGCGGTTGCCGGCTTCGAGAAAGACCGTGAACGCCTCGATCTGGCGGATGCGCAGCCAGTTGCGGGAATCATAGCCGAGCAGGCGTTTGGCCACCTGTTTGCCGCGGTTTTTCAGGGTGCCGGCAAGGCTTGTCGTCATCAGATCGACCCTCCTCCAAAGCCCGCCGTGAAAACAGCTTAGCCCAGGCAAATGGGCAAAAGATGACAAGACAGCCGATCTCCCCCCTCGTGGGGGAGATGCCCGGCAGGGCAGAGGGGGGCGCTGTCCCACCGACCTCGAACGGTAGCGCAGTCACTACCTGTCCCCTCCTGAGGGCGCGAAAATTAGCGCTCTACGACGCCCCCCTCTGGCCTGCCGGCCATATCCCCCACTTGGGGGGAGATTGCCAGCTTCGGCGCTGCGCCCTTCCATGCATCCAATTCCTTTCTTACCAAGCGAGGCCATCTCATGACCGATTCCCGCGCTCGCGATATCCTGTCCCGCCAGTCCGAGCTCGAGACCGAGCGCAGCCAGTATGAGGCCGTTTGGGAGCAGGTGGCGGAGTTCTGCGACCCCGACGCGCCCGATGTCTGGAACGGGCGCCGGAGCGGCGGGGCGGACTCGCAGGCCGAGCGGCAGGAGCGGCGCGGCAGCCGCGTCTACGCCAACACCATCAACTCGGCCGCCAATCGGCTCGCCGCCGGGCTTGAAAGCCTGATCATCCCGCAGTCGGAAAAATGGCATGGGCTGTCGACGGCGGCGATGAACGACGAAGAGACCGACGAGGAGAAGGAATGGGCGGAAGCCTTGCGCGACTTCCTGTTCTCGCTGCGCTACTCCGCCAATTCGAACTTTGTCCCCGCCACGCAAGCCTGCCTGCGCAATGTCGTGCGCTATGGCCCGGCCTATCTCTACGCCGAGGAAGGGTTCGGCAACACGCTGATCCACTATGCCTCGATCCCTGTGGTCGAGGGGTATCTCAGTCGCAACCGCTGGGGCCAGGTCGACATCTTCCATCGCCGTTACGAACGCACGGCGCGGCAGGTGGCGCAGCTGCTCGGCTATGAAAAACTGCCGGCGCGCATCAAGGTGCTGGTCGACGATCCGGTCAAATGCGAGACCAGGATCTCGCTGGTCCAGTGCATCCAGCCGCGCGCCGAGCGCAAGATGTATCGGCTGGGCGACCAGTACCAGTATCTCGACACCGCGTTCGCCTCCTACCACGTCATCGAGGACGAAGAGGAAATTGCCAGGGAAAGCGGGTTCCGCACTTTTCCGGTGTCGACCTTCAACTGGCGCCGTTATGAGGGCGACCCCTATGGCATTTCACCCGCCATCGAGGCACTGACGACCGTACGGGAGGAAAACGCCGTGCGCCGCTCCGGGCTGCGCGCGTTGCAGCAGATCACCGATCCGGCGACCGCCTCGAAGGCGAGGCTCGACTATGTGCCGGTGCTCAATCCCGGCGAGAATTATCCCGGCCTCATCGACGACAATGGCCGGCCGCTGATTGCGCCGATCACCACCGGGCAGAACCCGACTTATGCCTTCAATTACGCCCAGAGCCGCGCCGACGAGATCCGCGACATGATGTTCGTCAACCTGTTCCAGACGCTGGTGCAGAACCCGCAGATGACGGCGACCGAAGCGCTGATCCGCCAGGAGGAGAAGGGCGCGCTGCTCGGGCCTTCCGGCTCGATCATCCAGGCCGGCTTCGCCGCCAATCTCGACCGCGAGCTCGGCATTCTCGTCGACAAGGGGCTTTACGACGAGGACAGCCGCTTCGTGCCGCCGGAAAGCCTGGCCGGCAAGACAATGCGGCCGACCTTCACCGGCCCGCTCGACGTGCTGCGCCGCTCGGCCGAGGCGCGCGACACCATCCAGGTGGTGACGACGGCCATGCAGATGGCGCAGTTCGATCCTGATGTGATGGACAATATCGACAGCGACGAGGCGATCAAGATCGTGCAGAGCGCCGGCCGCAGCCCGCAGCGCATCTTTCGGCGCAAGGACGAGGTCGACGGTCTGCGCAATGCGCGCGCCAAGGCTCAGCAGGCGCAGGCCGGCATGGCGGCGATCGCCAGCGCGGGCAAGGCCGCCAAGGATGCGGTGCCGGCGGCGGTGCAGGCGCGCGACAGCGGCCTGCTCGACGGCCTGCAGAACATGCTGCAGGGCGCGGGCGGCGGCGGGCAGGGCGGGCAAGGCACAGCGGCTGGCCAGGCGCCGGCGGGAGGCGGCGCATGAGCGGCAAACGCTTTGCCCGCGCCAGTCAGGCCGGCGGCCCGGCCAAGGCGCGGGACGCGCTGACCAAGGCGTATCTGCGCGTGTTCTCCGGCGAGGATGGCGAGATGGTGCTGGCCGACCTCGCGGCGACCGTCGGCTACTACCGGCGGCCGTCCTATGGTGAGTGGATGGCAAGGACCAGGACGCCCGAAGGTTTCGAACTGCACAGCGCGCTCAGCAATGCCCGTGCCGAAGTGGTGCAGCACATTATGGGATTTCTGACGCTGGACGAGACGCAGCTGGCGGCGCTGGAGAGAGCGGCGCGGGCGGAAGGGTAGGCGGAGCCCGCTAAGCTGCGCTCCTCGCTCCGTTTACGGGGTTGAGGAGTGGTTCCGCACAGCGGACGGAAAAGCCAGCTGCTTGGCTTTTCGAACGACGAACGCCGGCGGACAGGTGAGGGGCAGCGCCAGCTTGTCGAGACTTGGTGGCCCTGCCCGTCCTTCGGAATCCCCTTCCAGGACCTTTCCCAGTTGAACGGGGAGAAGGGGGCTAATAGCCGCCGCGATTCCGCGGCGTGGTAGCGCCGCCGACGAGGTCCTTCGACCCCGCACAGCCAGCACCGCTGCCGCAGGATTTTTCCAAAGAAATCGATCCGACAAAACCCGCGAACGCGACAACGCAGCGGGTGCGATCCGGCTGTGCCGCGATCGCCGGCGCCGCGCGCCTTTGTTCGAAGTCAGCCAGGCAGGGAACACCTAGATGGTCCACGTCATCCCTCTTTCCATTGCCCAGCGCCGGCTCGATACCGGCAATGCGCCGCAATATCCGCAGGGATCGCCAATCGGCGGCGCCATGCAGGGTTTTGGCGATCACCTTTCCGCTGCCGCCGAGCGCTACCAGCAGATGAAGGACCAGCAGGAGGCGTTCGACGCCGAGCTGGCACGCCGCCGGTTCAACGGCCAGATCGCGCAGGCGGAGGACGAGGTGACGGCGAACGCGCCGGCCGACGGTGCCGGCCTGCATGAAGCCATGTACGGCCAGGTCGATCCCTACAGCGGCCGGGTGGTCAAGACCGGGCTGTTCGACAAGCTGTTCGCCGCCGCCTTGCCAAACATGCCCGAGAGCCAGCGCGCCGCTTTCGCCAGGCAGAAGGAGACGATGCGTCACACCGGCGGCCGGCGCATGGCGGCACGGCAGCTTCAGCGGCGCAAGGATTATGAACAGGCCGAGGTCGACACAGCGTTGAAGACCAGCGCCATCGCCATCGGCAACGCCAACCCCGACGATCGCGTGACCTTCGAAGCGGCCCGCCAGCAAGGGCTCGACCTGATCGACAAGATGGGTCTCGACCCGGCGATCAGGCAGCAGAAGGTGAAGGACTGGTTCAGCACCGCCGCCAAGGCGCGTTTCGAGGCGCTGATCGCCAAGGACCCGAAGCGCGCGCTGGAGATGTTTGGGGCAGGGGCGCCGGGAGAGTCTTCGGGGGGCGATGCCTCCGGCGCTTCTCAGATCACCTGGGTTCTTGCCTCGGGCAGCTCGGAGGCCTCTGCCGCGACCGGCGATCGCGTTGGCAAGCTCACGCCAGACCAGCGAGTGGCTCCGGCTTTCCGGGACGATATTCCGCCTCAAGATCGGCCGGCCCTAGCCCAGAAAGCCCTGGCCGCCGACGCCGCCCGGCAAGTCGAAATGCGCACCGGCATCAACCTGGCCGAACAGAACGCATCGGCCGCCATCAGGGAAACCGGAACGTATTCAGGCCCAACTCCTACTCTGGAGCAGTTCGTCGCCGTCTACGGTGCTACCGAAGGTATTAGGCGCTTCCGGGCTTTCGACCAAGCGATGGATGTCGGTCGCCAGTTCCACGGCATGCGCGGCATGTCGAACGAGGCCGTGCGGGCCATGGTCAAAGAGTCTTCACCCAAGACCGATAGTGGGACGCCGGAAGAGGACAGCGCGCGTCATGACGCCATAGCCACGGCCGCCGACCTCACGCTCAAAGAGCGGCGGGGCGATCCGGGCGGTTATGTCCGCAAGACGTTCACGAATCTCGATGCGGCTTGGAACAATCTTTCGACGCCGGAAGACTATCAGACGGCGATTATCGGCTCGATCGCCGCTCAGCAGCAACTGGGCTTCGAGGGGATACAACCGCTGCCCAACTCCGTGGCTGGAGGCGTCGTTGACGGACTCAAAAACGGAACCAAACCGCAAGATCAAACCCTTAGCAACATCTTTGCTGCTCTTCCTACCCAAACTTTCCAGGAGGCAATGCTAGACCACTTGCTTCGGACAAGTGCAGCTCAGACAGAGAGAAGCCTAGCTGATCGAACACGTCGGGACGCGATGGTCGATCCCAAGATGCTGATCGATTTGCGCAAAGCGGCTGTGTTGGGTCTGCGGGACTCGAATGTAGAAGCTACGAACTACATTCCTACGCTTCAAGATAGGATCGGTAGATTTGCCGCCGGCGACAGTAAGCCGGGCAGCGCGCGTCAGAATCTGACGGTGAAGCTGCTTGGCTCTGCGGGAGGTGGCGAGGAAGGCTTTTCGCTATCCGACCTCACGCCCCTGGGTGCAGTATTCGCGGCCGATAAGGCTGGTACGTCCGCCAGATATGGCGACTACGGCGACATGGTTCTCAATGTCGCAGGAGCATTGCCCGTTGAGCAATTGGCGTCCGTCGGGCTGAAACAAGCCGGCAAGATTGCCGGGCCTCTGGTGAAGGAACTCTCACAGGTCTTGAGGCGGTCCGACGACCTAGCTGAAGGGGCCGAGGCACTTGTTCGCGGCGGCAATGGCAAGCTCGCCAATTCGGCAGAGGAAGTTCTTTCCGAAGGAGCGGATCTTTACAAGGGCGCAGACGATTTACCCAACCCTGGACCCGAACTTGTCGCGGAAGGTGCAGGTGGTGCTGGCGCAAGTCCGGCACCCACCGGTCAATTCTATAGTGTGGTGTTTGAAACAAGGCTCGATCCGGCATTGTACCCGAACGTTTCGCGCCCGCGCCATTTCCAGGCAGCCAACGAAGCCCTGTTGGTTCTAATGGAAAGAGAGCCGGATTTCGCAAAAATTCTGCAGGAGGCGGGAATTAACCTTCAGCGGACAAAGAGGGGACTCGTTCCCCGCAGAGCGCCCCCGGGCTACACTTGGCATCACGATACGAAGGCTGGTGTCATGCAACTCGTCCCTAGATCCCAGCACGATCCTGGGACTATCTTCCAGAAAGCATTGCACCCGAATCGTCGAGGAGGATTTTCTTTGTGGGGAAAATAATGAAGTTGTTGGATATCGTTGGAAGGCTGTCGGACTTTGACGAGGATGACACGATTTATGTGGCGGAACCTTGGACCGAGGATTCCAATGCAATGGTTGCGACCGCACCCGACGATAGCACGGTCCCTCCGAAGGCGGCCGCGAAAGCGGGGCTTACATATTTCATCGAAATATTCATCGCGATCGAATTTACCGAGGCATGGGTCGCATCGTTGGAAGAAAAGCCCAGTCTTTCGGCCATTTGTGAAAGGCTCATTTATTATGCCACCTACGATGCGTGAGAGGGAAAATGGCGAACGATCCACGTTATGAAGGAAAGCCACTGCTCAGGCTTCTTGAGCTTTATGTGCTTAAGGCGATTGGAGAACTCTCTCGGGAATCGGAAGATGCCCTGAAAGCGATGGGCCCCAAACTCCAGGCCATCTATGGTGGCGATGGACAATGGGACGATGCAATTGCACAGGCAATGCACATGCCTGACACGATGCCGGAGGCGATCAGGGACATGTGGGCAAGGAATCTCAAAATCGCCCGCGACAACAATGTGACGCTCACGCCCCAGCAATTTGCCGAGATGTTCGTGGACAATAATTTCGCGGCTTGAGCGTTCCGGAGCGCCAGCTTTCAGGCCTTGGCGCTCCCCCTCATCCGCCCTGCCGGGACCTTCTCCCCGTGAACGGGGAGAAGGGAGCTGAGGATCAGTAATTGCCGTTGTAGTAGCGGTCGTCGCAAGGCGCGGTGTAGATGCGGCCGTAACGGTCCTGGTAGCGGCACATTTCCTCGCCGCGGCGCTGCGGGGTGGTGGCCGAGCCGACGACGGCGCCGAGGAGCGCGCCGCTGGCCGCGCCGATGACCGTGCTCTTGGTGTTGCCGCCGATCGCCTGGCCGACGAGAGCGCCGCCGGCGCCGCCGATGAGCGCACCGGTGGTGGCCCTCTGCTGGCCTTCGGTCTGCGACTGGCAGCCGGCAAGTGCCGCGGTCATCAGCACGGCGGCTATGGCTTTGTGAAAGGTCATGCGAGGTCTCCCTTAAAAGTCTGAAATCCCTATCGATCGTCCCGTGCGGTCGCATTGCGGCGGAACGGGGGCACGGACGCTCACGATATAAGACATGGTTTCTCGGGCGTTGATGGACCGGGAGCGCAAAACATCCCTTTCGAACAAGGCGCTAGCTCTCGCCCTTGTCAAAATGATTCAGACTGAGACGGCTCGGTCGAAGCCAAGCCTGGCCCTTCCCGCGCGCTGCGCGCACCACTGCTTGTCCCCACTGAAACAATGGAGAAATGCCATGACCCGAGGTCTTCCCCGGACGCTTGTCCGTGCCGCCGCCCGCGAGGCCGGCCTTGCCCCGCCAAAACTCGGCCTGAAGGCCTTGACCACGGGGCAGGGCGGTGCTTTCCGCACCGTCTTCACCTTCGCCGGCATGCAGGTGCCGGTGACCGACGCGCTGGCCTATGCCAGCCAGAAGATCTTCGACTTCACCGACGGCAAGGTTCGCATCAAGGGCGGCACGGCGCGGCTGCAGTTCGCCGTGCTGACCACCCGCGCCTCGACCATCAACGACAATGCCGCACTGACCTGGTCGCTCGGTTCGGCGGCCGCGTCGAGCGCGATGCTGGCCGGAACCATGGTCAATGTGCTGGCCTCGACGGCACGCACGCTGGATGGCGCGGGCGCCGCGCTTTCGACCGCCTCGACCGCCGACATCGCCGCCGCGGCAACGCTGGATGGGACGACGACGCCGGTCGATCTCTATCTCAACCTGGCCTTCGCCACCGGCACGGATATCGATGCCGACGGGACGATCGCGGTGACCGGCGCGATCACGCTGCTGTGGGAGAACTGGGGCGATAATGTCTAGGTGCTGACAACACCCAATCTCCCTCACGTGGGAGGAGATTGGCAGCTTCGCCGCCTGGCGCCATCACGTCTTCGAATCTCAACAAAGGAAACATCACATGACAGATCTGGCAGACGCCGGGTCCGTGGTGGCGCGTGCGCTGCCGGCGGGCAACCCAGTACGGCCACCGGCAGGCGCGGAGAACGGGTCCGCCGCACCTGTCGGCCAAAGTTGGTTTGACGGTCTTTCCGAAGGCAACCGCAAGCTCGCTGAAACCAAGGGCTGGACCAAGCCTGAAAGCCTCGACAGGGTTTTCACATCCTATGCGGAGCTGGAGCGGCAGCAAGGTGAGAGCCTGCGCGTCCCCGGCCCGGACGCATCGCGGGAGGACTGGGAGCGTTTTCATGCCCGGCTGCCCGAGACCATGCGTCCGGTCACCTCGTCGGAAAAGGTCGAATACCGCAGGCCGGAAGGCCTGCCGGAAAACTTCGCCTATTCGGACGAGCTCGCCAATGCGTCCAAGGCCTGGGCGGTCGAAGCGGGTGCAAGCCCGAAGATCGCACAGGCCTATCACGACAAGTTCGTCGGCTACATGGCCGAGCAGGCCGCGCGCCAAGAGATCGCGCTCGCCCGCTCGGTGGAAGCCACCCATGACGACCTTGTGCGGGACTGGGGGCCAACCGACGGCGACGGCTTTCGCCAGAAGCTCGAGGTCGCCAACCGGGCGATGAAGAAGCTCGGCCTGGTCGACGTCTACAAGGCGAAGGGCATCGTTCTGCCTGACGGGGCGCTGACCGATCCGCAGATCGCCAAGGCCTTCCACGCCATTGGCGAAGCGATGTTCAGGGAGGACACGATCGACGGCGGTGCACATTCGAGCGGAGGCAATCCGTTCAAGCGCAACGCCGCCGGCGAACGCAACCTGACGGCCATTTCAACCCTCGTCAAAAGCGACCCCGCCCGCGCAAGGCGGCTGGCCCGCGAGGCCGGAGAGAATCCGGACCTCTGGATGCCCAACAACCCTCTCTGAGAGGTCAGTCGTATCCGAACCCCCTCATCCGGCCGCTTCGCGGCCGCCTTCTCCCCGGTGGGGCGAAGAGGCTGGCGCCGCCGTCTCGGCTGCTCTCCCCGCCGGGGAGAGGTCAGCCGAGCGAAGCGGAGGCTGGGTGAGGGGGCGTCACCGCCAAACCCAACCTGAAGGAAGAGAAGAATGGCAGATGCCTACACCCGCATCGCGGACGCGATCGTACCGTCCGTTTATGCGCAATATGCTTTCGAGGAACATGTGCAGTCGCTCGAGATCTACAAGGCCGGAATCCTGTTCTCCGACCCGGCCATCTCGTCCAAACTGTCGATGGGCGGCCGCTCCGTCGACATGCCCGGCTGGAAGGATCTCGGCAACGACCCGTCCGAGCCGGTCAATGACGACCCGGCCGATTCCATCGAGATGAAGAAGGTCGGCTCGCGCCGCGAGGTCGCCGCCCGCAATGTCCGCGCCCAGGCGTGGGGCGTTCCGGACCTGACCTCGATCCTGGCGGGCGACGATCCGCAGAAGCTTATCGTCAAGCGGCAGACCGAGTACTGGCAGCGCGCCAACAAGCTGACCCTGCTCGGCATCCTGAAAGGCGTGGTCGCCGACAACATCGCCAATGATGGCGGCGATCTGGTGCGTACCACGGGTGCCTCCATCGTCGACACCGACATCATCGAGGCCGCCTATCTGATGGGTGACCGCGCGGACAAGTTCAAGACGATCTGGATGCACTCCAAGCAGATGAAGGCGCTGAAGCTCGCCGATCTCATCGACTATGTGCCGTCCTCCGAGCAGGGCGGGCCGCTGATCCCCTACTATATGGGCCTGCGGGCCGTGGTCGACGACGACATTCCGGTGGTCGCGAACGTCTACACCGCCTTCATGTTCAAGGACAAGGCGATCCTGTGGAACGAGCTGCCGGTCAACACCGAAGGCGGGCCGCTGGAGTTCGACCGCAAGCCGCGCCAGGGCCATGGCGGCGGCGTCACCGAAATGGTCGGCCGCCGGCATTTCGTGCCGCACGTTCCCGGCACCCGCTTCCTCGATGCTTCCTCGGCCGGCGAGTTCGCCACCGATGCCGAGCTGGCGCTGGCGGCGAACTGGGACCGCACCGCCTCGAGCGTCAAGAACATGACCTTCATCGCGCTGAAGACCACCGAGGCCTGATTGGTCGCAGGCGAGGGGGCGGGGGCGTTCGCGCTCCCGCCCCTCGCTGATTTCATCTGGACTGCATTCCTTCGCGCAAAGGGTCGCGACTTGCCGACCTGAAAACCAATGGAGGCCTGACACAATGGCCATCACCCCGCTCGATATCGCCAATATGGCGCTGGCCGTGCTCGACGAGGCGCCGATCGACAGTCTCGATCAGGACGTCAAGGCGGCACGCCTGCTGAACCTACATTTCGACCTGACGTGCGAAGCCGAACTGACGAAATATGCCTGGGTGTTTTCGATCCTGCGCTCCATGGTGGTGGGGTCGGATACCGGCGGCAACGCGTGCGGCCTGTCCTTCGTCTATGAATTGCCGGCCGACTGCCTGCGGCCGCTGCCCTTGACCCACAATGGCGAGCCGGACGGCGTGCCGATCTCGTGGCGCCAGGAGGCGGGTCTGATCTACTGCGACCAGCCGGGTCCGCTGACCATCCGCTATGTCGCCAATCTCACCGATCCCAACGACTGGGACGCGCTGTTCACCGAGGTGCTGGTGGCGGCGCTCGCTATCAAGGTCGCGCATCCGCTGACGCACAAGTCCGGCATGATCGACATTGCCCGCTCGGCCTATGACCGGGCGCTGGACGCCGCGCTCAACGCCAATGCCATCCAGCGCGGTGGCCGCTTCTACTCCGCCTCCTGGTCCAGCCAGCGCGGCGACTTTCGTCTTTGATTTTGCGCATGTCGTTGCCCCAAACCGCTTCACACTCTCGGGTCAGGCCCGTGGGCATGCTTTTGGGCGACATGCTTTGAGGGTTCTGCGCTGATGACCGCACTCTATCCCGTCCAGGATGTCTTCACGCGTGGCGAAATCTCGCCGCGCCTGCATGCCCGCGCCTCGCTCGATTTCTATCGGGCCGCACTGGCCCGATGCGAGAATTTCGTCACCTTGCCGCATGGCGGTATCCGCAAGCGCGGCGGCACCTATTTCGCCGGCGAGGTCAAGATTTCAGCCAAGAAGACGCGGCTGATCCCGTTCATCTTCTCGGCCGACCAGGCCTACGTGCTCGAATTCGGCGACCTCTACATCCGCGTCTACGCCTATGGCGCGCGCGTCGGCACGGTCGAGGTCGCATCGCCCTATCTGGAGGCGGACCTGTTCAAACTCGCCTATGTCCAGTCGGCCGACCAGATGTGGATCGTGCACAAAGACTACGCGCCCAAGGTTCTGACGCGCACCGCGCACACGGCATGGACCCTGACGGACTTCGCGTTTCTCGACGGCCCCTACGACGAAATCAACACCACCCCGACCACGCTGACCCCTGCCAGTACCGGCCACGCCACGCCCAAGATGAGCTCCGCCACGGCTCCGAGCGGCACTGTTACAGATGATGGCACCGGCACCAACACATGGACGGTGTTCGATCGCAGTATCGCCCAGGAAGTCGTGTTCACGACCCACAGCAGCGGGTTCGTCCAGTATCAATTCCCTGCGGGGCAAGGCAGGGCTGTGAATGCATACTGGATCGCGGCATCAAGCAACGTCGCGGCAACAGGCGACACGCCGACGCAGTGGACGCTTACGGGGTCAAACGATGGCGTAAACTACGTTGCCCTGGATGGACGGGCTGGGCAGACTGGTTGGTCCGGCTCGGAAGTCCGCTTCTACGATTTCCAGAACACCACCACCTACGAATATTACAGGTTTGCGTTTTCCGGTGGTGGTGGCGGCGACGCCTTGAACAGCAGCATCGCCGAGATAGCGTTGGCAGAGAACGGCGATACGATGACGCCCTTCAATCTGACAGCCTCATCGACGGCCGGCATCAATAACGGCACCGGGTTTCAAACGTCGGATGTTGGCCGGTCCATCCGGCTTCTCGGGAGTGAGAATGTCTGGCGCTGGGCCAAGATTACCGGTCGCAGCAGCACTACCGTTGTTCAGATCAGGCTTTACGGCCATGCGCTGCCCGACCTGTCGCCGATCACCCGCTGGCGGCTCGGCACCTTCGTGCCCGGCAAATATGTCGAGAGCGGCTCGCTCTACGAGGAACGCCTGGCCTTCAGCCGGAAGTTCTCGGTCTACGCCTCGGCCACCGGCGACTTCGACAATTTCGCGCTGGGCGAGAAGGACGATGATGCGCTGGAGTTCGTCCAGGCCGGCGGCGGCCAAGCCAACGACATTGCCTGGATCGCCGATTCCGACGGCGCGCTGCTGATCGGCACGTCGGGCGGCGTGCGCGCGCTTTCGGGCTCGGGCATCGACGAGGCGCTGACGCCGTCCTCGTTCAAGAACCGGCGCTCGCGCACCTTTGGCTGCGCCCGCATCCGACCGGTCGATGCCGGCCAGTCGTTCCTCTATGTCACGCGCTCGCGCAAATCGATCGCCGAGCTGACGCAGACGGCGCAGAGCCGTTTCACCTCGGACGATGTCGGCCAGATTTCCGAACATATTCCCAAGCAGGGCGTGGTCGAGCTGGCCTTCCAGACCGACCCCGACCCGCTGCTGTGGTTCCCGCTCGATAATGGCGAGCTCGGGGGCTATACGCACCAGCCGTCGCAGGAAGTCAGGGGCATGCACCGGCATCGCCTGGGCGGTGCTTTCGGCGGATCCGGTCCCGATGATTCAAATTGGGCGGTCGTCGAAAGTGCCGCGGTGACGCCGGGCCAGGACGGCAATGACGACCTCTGGCTGGTCGTCAAGCGCACCATTGGCGGCGTGACCAGGCGCTATATCGAGATCAAGACCGCGCCGTTCGAATATGGCGCCATCGCTGACGCCTTCGAGGTCGATTGCGGGCTGACCTATACGGGCGCCGCGGTGGCCATGGTGGGCGGCGCGGCGCATCTTGCCGGCCAGGCCGTCGATGTTCTGGCCGACGGCAAGGTCTATCGCGGGCTCATCGTCAGCGGCGGCGGCACGGTGACGCTGCCTGGCGGCTCGGCCGCCGCCAAATGGCAGCTCGGCCTGCCCTATGCGGCGGGCGCCGACACGCTGGAGCTCGATGTCGGCGGCAAGGACGGCTCCATCATCGGCCGCCGCAAGAAGGTGGCGAAAGCGATCCTGTCGCTGCTCGAGACCGACACGACGGGTCTTGAGGTGCAGTCCTTCACGCGCGGCCGGTGGGAACCGGTGCGCATGCCCTCGATCGTCGCGCCGGATGGGCGGGCAACGCTGTTCACCGGCAATGTCGAGGTGCCGATCGACGACAGCTGGGAAGGGCAGGGCAAGGTACGCATCCGCCACGTCAACCCGACGCCCTGCACGATCCGCGCCTTCACGCCAGTGTTCGACGCCGAGCCGTAAAGTGAGGTGTGGAAGCTGCCGATCTCCCCCCTTGTGGGGGAGATGGCCGGCAGGCCAGAGGGGGGCGCTGTCCCGCCGGCCTATCCGGATTTTGCCTGCACGCCGCCAGACGAAACGGCCGCCGATCCAGCTCTGATTTCATAATCTCCAGCTGGGCGACGCCGCGATCCTTCACGCCCCCCTCTGCCCTGCCGGGCATCTCCCCCACAAGGGGGGAGATCGGCAGCTTCGCGGACCGCCTCTCTCCCCAAAAGGACACTCCTCCAATGACATCCCCCCATGCCGAAACCCTCGGCAGGGCGCGGACGGCTGCCGAATTCGCAGCCGTCATCGCCTTGCTCGACACCGACCTCAACGACGCGTTCGCCCGCAAAAGCGCACTGGCTGAAGCCGAGGACCGCGCGGTCTTCGGCGATGGCGACCTGGCCGCCGCGCGCGCCGCGCTCGACGACTGCAATGACGCCATCGCACTCCTGGAAAAAACCATCGACGCCGCCGGCAAGCGCCGCGCGGAAGCCGTGCGCGGCGAAGCCCGCGCCGACATCGCGGCGCTCGGCGAGGAGATCAAGGCCAGGGCGGCAAGGCTCGGCGAGCGCTGGCGCGGCGTGCACCGGCTGGTCGAGCAGTTGCGCCAGGAACTGTTCGAGGCCGATGCGCTCGCCCGCGGCATCGCCACCGCCAATGGCCTGTTCGACGCAGCCGGCGTCAGCGAGCTGAAGGTGAACCTGACCACCACCCGCCGCACCGCCATGAGGGGGCCGCGCGCGGCTGCACCCGCGCGGCTCAGCCGGCCGGCGCTGCAGGCCGACAGGCTGCTTCTGTCCTTCCTGACCCCCGGCGGCGCGCTCGACCCGCGCCCGCCGCTCGGCGCGCCGGTGGACGGCGTCAAAAGCAAATTCATTCCCGCAACCCCCTCTCTGAGCGAACGAGGCTGAGCCATGTGCACACTTGCCCTTCTTGGACTGGCGGGCACTGCCCTGTCGGTCGGCGGCGCGCTGGTCGAAGGCCAGCAGTCGAAGCAGATGGCCGACTACCAGGCCAAGGCCTATGAGCAGCAGGCGCAGGCCGAGGCGCAGAGTTCCGCCTTCGAGCAGGGCCAGGAACGCCACAAGCAGGATTTTCTGCAGGCCCAGGCGCGCGCCCAAGCCGGCGCCTCCGGCGTCGGCATATCAGGCTCGCCGACCGAGGTGCTGGCCGCCAACGCCAGGCAGGGCCAGGTCGACCTCGACGCGATCCAGTACAGCTCGAAGCTGCGGCAGAACAACCTCAACAGCCAGGCCGCCATTTCGCGCTTCTCCGGCAAGCAGGCGGTGACGGCGTCGATCTTCAGCGCCGGCGGCGCACTCGTTGGCGGGCTCTCCAAGATCTACGACCCGACGAAAAGCCTGGCCTCAAGCATGGCCGCCAGCACGGTGCCGACGCGCTCCGTGATCTTCGGCAGCTCGCCTCTCAGGGCGGCGTGGGCAGGGAACACCTAAATGGCCCACGTCATCCCGCTTTCCATTGCCCAGCGCCGGCTCGATACCGGCAATGCGCCGCAATATCCGCAGGGATCGCCGGTCGGCGGCGCCATGCAGGGGCTGGGCGATCAAGACAGCCGTTCCACTCGACGCCATCACCTATCTGAAGCCCAGCGATGTTGCGGCGTTGAAGGATCAGGCCAACACGCCACCACGGCCCAACTGATCGGTGCGCGCGCAAGGGTCCTGCTTGCGGAGCAGAACGCACCGGCCGTCATCGCCGCCACGGGCAAATATCCGGAGGAGGAGCCGACAGCTCAGGATTTCGTCAACATCTATGGGACCGAGGATGGCCCGAAGCATTTCGATCAGTTCAGGACAACCGCCGGCGTCGCCAAGTCCTTCTTCGACATGTATCGGGTGCCGAATCAGGCGATACATGCCGAGCTTCGCGATTTCGAACCCAGCACCGATAGCTCACCGGAAGAGCGCGAACGGTACGAAGTAAGAGCCGGCGCCGCCCAGCTGATCCTGAGCGCCCGCGACGCCGATCCCGCCAGTTATGTCGGCCAATTGTTCCCGGGGCAGGCTCCGGACTGGAGCAAGGTCTCAACGCCGCAGGATTTCCAGGCTGCCGTCACTTGGACCAGGGCTGCCCAACAGCAGATGGGTTTCGACAGAAAACTGCCATTGCCATGGTCTGTCGCAGACCAAGAAGCCAAACAATACATCGACCCAAACGTGCCATTCAGCAAGCGTTTTGCGAGGGCGAGTTCGATTGTCCTGGCGATCCGCGACCCAGGTGCGCGCAAAGCGACGGCCGAACAGTTTTCTGTGGCAGCGGAAGCCCAATGGCGGGCTAGGGCCGCCCGAGATCCAAACATGACGCCAGAGTTGTTGGAAGCTCAGCTTACGGCGCTCAGGGCAGGGCTGGCTTGGATTGGGGAACACCCAGCTCAGGCCCAGTACAGCACCATGTCGTCGTTGCAGCAGTTCGGCATGGCATTCGGGGATATCGGGAGGACCATAGCCAAGGGCGCGACCGCTGGAGGCGCGGACGCGCTCGTCGCCGGGATGGCACCATCGGAGTCCGGCGAGAGCTATCACGAACGTCTTGGCCGTGAGCAGGCCGAGACAGAGGATGCCGAGGACCGTGCCGTGCTTGCCGGCTGGGTCGCTGAAGGCCTAGGGGCCGGCTTGTCAGGGTATGGCGCCGCCAAGGGCCTGTTTGGCCTGCTCGGCCGGGCAGGAGGGGTTGGCGCAGCGGCGGAGACTGGCCTAACCGGTCTTGGCGCTCGAACCGCAGTTGGGGCCGCGACTGGCGAGGATCAGCCTGGCGTTCCCGGAAACCAATGGGCGCATCACATGCTTTTGGCTACGATTGGCAGGGCTCTGCGTTTGCAGTCGACAGCCAGAGACTTGAGCAAGGGCAGCCTGGCGTGGTGCTGTTTGAGCCAGGTACGGCCGAAGCGCTTGAAATACCTAACAATATCGAGACTTACCATGACGTCTTGGTCATAGAAGATCCTGACGCGGCGCTGTCTGCCAACATATATTTGGAGGATTGGTTGGCGGCTGGCGGGGCACAACCGGGCTATGACCAATGCATTGGCTACAAGAAGCCACTATTCCTCGGTGGAGAAGATGACCTCTCGAACCAGGAGTTGTCGGACCTCGAAGTTTATTGGCACATTCTGGGCCAGGTCATAGCGAAGGTAAAAGGGTTGCCGCCGGGCACGCCTGTAAATCTCAGGGGTGGCTGAGGAGCTCAGCGAATTTACTTCTATAGGCTATGAAAGTCACTCACGGAGACGGCGCACCTTTGTCGATTGGGTCGATTGGGGGTGACGCCGGAATCTAAAAAGGGAAATAGTGCACTGTCATCGTAATTCGAAAGGCGCGAACGCTCGCGGGACGAGATATCCGGAGATAAACGATAACGGTTGGCGAAGTTGGCTGACGCGACCGTTCCGTCCACCCCATTGCCAGCCCTTCATCCGATCCGAAATCCTCAAGCCTCGCTTTCGCGGGGCTTTTTCATGGAGCAAGCCTCATGGCCCGACCTGCAACTGCCGCCGTTCGCCTGTTGACCGGTGAGCGCGAACCCGTGCGCCTGGCGACCACGGCCAACATTGCCCTCCATGGGCTGCAGACCATCGATGGCGTGGTCACCGAAGTGGGCGATCGCGTGCTGGTGAAGAACCAGGCCGATGCCCGCGCGAACGGCATCTATACGGCGAGCGAGGGCCAGTGGTTCCGCGCCGCCGACGCGCGCACCGCGCGCACGATGCAGAAGGGCACGACCGCCTTTGTTCAAGCGGGTCTTACGAACGGGGAAATTACTTTCCGCTTCAACACGCTTGACCCGGTTGTCGGCGCCGACCCGATCGACATCACCGGCGACGGCGACGCGCTGCGCCGCTCTGACCTCCTCGACGAGGACGACATGGCATCTAACAGTGCCACGAAGGTGCCGTCCCAGCAAAGCGTGAAGGCCTTTGTCGAAAGCAGGACGGCGCGCTACTCGACTGAGTTTGGCTTTGTCGATGACGGTGCCGCCGGCGCCAACACAGGCACCAACAATGACGCCGCGTGGGCTGCGGCGAAGGCCGCGCTTACGCACGGCGAAACGCTTGTCATGGTTCGAAAGAACACTGGCGTGTTCTATTTCTCGACGACGAGTGACTTTACCGGCATCCTGATCAATGCGACGAGCAATCCGACCTTCAACGGACCGAATGTCTATAACGACCGGACCTCCACGCAGCGCGACGCTAAAGCCCCGGCCGTCACTGTGGTAGGACCGGGCAATCTTCTGTTTACGAGCACCTCAATCAATGTGACGTTCAAGCACCATTCGGAACCGGTCGATAAGTTCGACTTCCTCACCGATGGCGATGTGGGCTATGACGAGCCCTCTGCCGCCGATATGTCGGGCACACAGGTTTCTATGCTCAAGGCGGCATGGCCCAATGGCAACACCTTCGCGACTTCTACGAATGGTATCGCCAAATCAACTAACGTAATCACCATCAACAGGGCGACGGCGGATGCAGGCAACGTCCAGCTTGCAGGCATGGTGCCTGAGCCTACCTGCCAATATTCGTGGGTCATCGGCTACAACACGAGTGATGTGGGGTACGCGGTGCTGGTCTACGAAGGTGGGTATCACTGCGTCTATGCCGGGATTGGCGGGTCAATATTCCACCGGAAAGTGACAGCCCCCTCAACATGGTCTGAAGTTCCCATACCCCATTTTGGCGATGGTACTGCCGCATCCAACGAGACGGCGTACACCTTCTGCGGAGCATCCATAACGGTAGATATGGTGTCGCCAACCAAGTATCAGATTGGGCTGAATGGGGTAGTGCTAGCCGAAGGTGAATTGCCTTCGCCGTGTTTATATCTCGGCCCTGCCATCTACTTTCCTGGTTCCCTTACGGGCATTTCCAATTACTACAACTTTACGAAGACCAAGAACCCGACCAGGCTCGCTTCGCGCCCCATCAGGGCTATGTTCGTCGGCGACAGTAAGATGGATGACATCATCATCGGCTGGCCGCGTGACATTGCCCGCATCATGCAGGGTTCGATGGGAACGCAATGGGAGTATACCAAGAACATCGCGGTTGCCGGCGAAACCTTGGTGCAGCAGAAGACCCGCCTCCTCGCCGAGAACATGACCGGCTATACCGATGTGTTCGTTGGGCTCGGCACCAACGACGCCCAGGGCAACACCAGCCAGGCGACCTTCGCTACCGACCTTGGCCTCCTCTTCGATCAAGCGCTGTCCCTCGGGGCTCGCCTCCATGTCCTCCTTACGCCCGCCTTCTGGGACCGTGCGGATGGCGTGGCGAAGACCGGCTTTGCAAACCAAGGGCAGAACTCGGCGGGCGGGCAGCGTGTGCCGGCGTATCGCGAAATCATGCGACAGGTCTGCGCAACCTATCGCGGGAATGGAAAGCCAGTCAGCATCACCGACGCCGGCAAGATTTGTGGCCCGAGCCTTGCGCGATATCTTACCTGGGCGTCAGATCAGAACCGTGTGGACCTTAACGTCTTCGACAACATCCATGAGAGCCGCTTGGCTCGCACGAAGATAGCTCAGGGCGTTGCAAGGTCGGCCTACGGTGTCATCAGCCCGAGGCGTACGCGGGCTTATCCGGTCATGGCAATTCCTGCCGGGTGGTACACGAACAATTGGGCCGCGCTGACTTCCCCGGTTTTCTGGATGGATGAGCGAGGCTACAAGCACATTGACGGCATCATTTCCAACGCGGCCGGTGCAAACCTCGCGGATGGAACACAGGTCCTGCAGCTCCCCACGTATATGCGGCCAAGCCGGACAATCTGGCTCCCCACGGTCACGCAGAAGGCGAACACCCAGGGTTGGATTGAAATCCTGTCAACCGGCGTGGTGAATGTGTATGGCGTCGATGCCACCAACAAGTTCATGCGGTTGTCCGACGCGCATTGGGAGTGAAGTTTAGCGCCTGAGCATTTGCCGCGTCTGCCTTGTGCTGCTATGCCACCTGCCGTCAGAACTAGGCATGCGGCATGTATTCCAAGAATATTCAGGGCCTCCGCGCCATCGCGGCGCTGATGGTGGTGTTCACCCACTCCTTCTACCCACTTGTTCCTATGCGAAATCATTGGTCACAGTTCGTCGGGGCCATCGGCCCATCTGGCGTCGACCTCTTCTTTGTGATTTCCGGCTTCGTGGTTTTCCTGTCCGCCGACAGGTTGGGGAAGAACGCCGACATCACTGGAATTTGGCGGGCTTTGCGAGAATTTGTGGTGAGGCGGGTTTTCCGAATCTACCCCGTCTATCTGACAGCGTTCCTCATCGCATCGCTGGTGCTAATCCTCATGCCTGCCGCTGAATTATCCCCGGCAGGCATGAAGCAGCAGCCGTGGTGGGATCTGGCGCTACTCATTGCCCAGCCGAACAATCGCATTCTGGCTGCTTGGACATTGCAGTACGAGATGACCTTCTATGCGGTGTGCGCTCTAGGTATTTTGCTATTCCCGCGCCGCATCGTGGCCGCCATCGCTCTTTGGATGGCAATTGTTCTCTGCATTTGGGGCGCCGGCATCTACATGCCTTCGGTGTTTACCGCGCCGATCGTGCTGGAGTTCGCGTTCGGAATTGTCGTCGCGTTGCTGGTCGAAAGGAAATTCTCAGAGTACGCCTTGACGTCTTTGGCCGCAGGGTTTGGCGGACTGGTCATCGGCGCGATCTGCTATCGTCTCCACGATCCGAAGGGCGCGTGGGCGTTGCCGGTGATGTGGCGGACAGTGTGCTTCGGCTTGCCGAGCGGTTTCATCGTCTATGGCTTTGTCGCTGTCGAGATGAGGCGGATGTGGACGTTCTCAAAAGCTTGGACAGATCTGGGCGACGCTTCTTACTCGCTCTATCTGTGGCATCAACTGCTGTTCGCGGTGATGGCCGCCATCTATGTGCAGTTGGGCATTGTCGGGAAGGTTAATGAATGGATTTTGTGGCTTTCCTTCTTCGCGGCGATTTTCCCCCTCAGCTTCATCAGCTTCTATCAGATCGAGCGCCGGTTCAACAAAGCTGAATGGGTTGCTCGGGTGGCCGGCACGCCGCGAAAGAAGCCTGCTTCGACGGCAACTGATCTCAAGGCCGAGGTGGTTTAGGCATCGGCGGCCCGCCGATCAAATCGTTGAAGGCGACTTCCTCATCCTCGGTCATATGCCGGTATTCCCATGCGCTGCCGTTCCATCGGCTCATGATTGGACTTCCGGCAACCTCAGTGCCGTCGCTGACCACGACAGGATCAGACGGCGCGTAGAAATGCCATTCGCCGTCCTTGATGTCGCTCTCGCCCCGGCTGATCCACGCAAAAAAGACCAAGACGGCCAAGACGCCGGCGATGCGTGCTGCAATCAGTTCGGTCTTGTTGAGGCTGAACATCTTGCCCGAGGTCGACTTAAGGAGCGGGTGAGATGTTGCTAAGGACGTCTTGGAGGTACTTAACAAGCACGTGCGACCGATCAAGGAGATAGCCTTTCAAGAGGTCAACCATCGGCCAGATATGGCCGCTTTGACGCCGCCTAATCCATCTCCGCAACGCCTCGCGCACCGCTTCCGCATCGCCCTGATCGCCACTCTTCATCACAACCCAGACGCCATCAACCAACACCAGCCGGCCGCCGTCATAGGTGTTGATCTCCGATGTCCGCAAGGCCTTCGGCTGAATGTCGGCACCGGCTTTTACCCATGGCATGCTGAAATGGATTGAGTTCCCCGTTGGCCCATCGTTGTCGGCGGCAGGCCCGCTGAGGTCCAGCCGGATTTCATCCGGCAGTTCGTCATTGTCCCTCGCCATCGCATCGGCCGCGTCTGGGTCCGATAGTCATACCTAATCCGAAACAAACAACCTGCCCGCGAGGGCGGAAAGGAACCTCCATGGACCGCAACTTCGCGCGGGCGCTTGCGCTCGTCTTGAAATCCGAGGGCGGCTGGTCGGACAATCCGGCCGATCCGGGCGGCGCCACGATGAAGGGCGTGACGCTGGCGAATTTTCGCCGCTATGTGAAGGCCGATGCCGGCAAGGCCGATCTGAAGAAGATCGGCGACGATCAGGTCGCAACCGTCTATCGGCGCTTCTATTGGGATGCCGTGCTCGGTGCCGAACTGCCTGATGGCGTCGACTATGCCGTGTTCGATTTCGCGGTGAACAGTGGACCGGGCAGGGCGGCAAAATACCTGCAGGCAAGCGTCGGCGTCTCGCAGGACGGGCGCATCGGCCCGGCGACGCTGGCGGCCGTCAAGACAAAGCCGGCTGGCGTCGTCATCGATCAGCTTTGCGATGCGCGGCTGGCGTTTCTCAGGCGATTGCCGACTTGGGCGACATTCGGGCGCGGCTGGTCCGATCGCGTCAGGTCAGTGCGAGCCCAGGCCCTGCTGATGTCGGCCCCTGCGACGGCGCCCGCCTCAATACAGCCTGCGATGCCGGCGCCGGTTCCCCAGCCGGTCAAGCCGCCGCTCGCGGCTGAAACGCCCGCCGGCAACGCGCCCGTGCCGGGCGGTCCCGGGATTCCGGCTGCCGCCAAGGCGGGCGGGCTCATCGCCGCCTGCCTGCTCGTCGCCTATGCCGCCTGGCATCACATCGCCGTCGCGCTGCAAGGGATCTTCTGACCATGGCCACCATCACCCAACTGACCATCCGCCCGACCAACAAGCTGACGGCCGCGACCATCGCCGCCGCGGCCATGTCGGTCTGCGGCGTCTTCGTGCGCAATTTCTGGCCGTCCTGGTACGACGCCGAGACATGGGCAACGCTTCTGCCGATCGCGGTCTTTGCCATCGGCTATCTGGTCAAGGATGAGCCGAACCGATGAGTGCGCTTCTGACATTCCTGCTCGGCAACCCGACCCTTCTCGGCATCAGTGCCGCCATCCTCGCGGCGTTCGGCTGGGGTGTTCGCCAGCGGCTTGCCGGCGAGCGCAGCGAGCGTGCCCGGCAGGCCGCCGCCGAAGCCGCTGCACACGACATCGCCGGCCAGGTCCAGAACGATATCGGCGCGCTGCCCGCAGCCACCGCGCGAAAGGAGCTCAAATCATGGGCAAAGGATTGATGCTAGTATCGGTGCTGGCCGTGTTGGCCGGCTGTACCACGGTCAAGGGCGGATTCTGCGCGGTATCCAGCCCGCTGCGCCTGTCGGCGACCGCAGTCGACGCGTTGTCGGACGCCGAAGTCAAGGCGCTGCTGGCGCACAACCGCAAGGGCGAAAGACTGTGCGGGTGGAAGCCATGACGGTCGTCGCACTTCCGCTGGACGCGGCCATGCTGCTTGCCGGGCTGGTCATTTTCGGCGCCGGATCGGTATTCGGCTTCCTTGTCGCGAGGGCGATGAAATGATGCACGATCTCTTCGACCTGCTCGGCATCAAGGGACCGGTCGTCGTCGCCGGTCTGGCCGGCGGTGTCCTGCGCGCTTTGTCGCGGCACCGCTACAAGCTGCGCGAAATGGTGGCTTCGCCGATCTGCGGCGCGCTGGCCGCGGCCTATCTGACGCTGCCGGTGGTCCAGTATTCCCGCGCCACGGGCCTGCCACTGGCCAATGACGACACGACGACGCTGGCGGCGGCGTTTCTCATCGGCGTCTGCGCGATGTGGATTTCGGATATTCTGTTCGAGGTGATCGTGCGGAAGTTCAAGCCGGCGACGGAAGACTGAAGGGCCGCAGAAGCGGGCTTCCGTATTTCCGATGGTTGCTTCGTGCGGCTGCACTGCGAGAACGCGCTGATGGCTGTGCAACTCCGATATGTTTGCCTCTCAATGGAATCTGGTTTTGAAGACGCGAAAGACCTCGCACCAGAGGCGGAAATCGGCCAGTCGCCCGGCGAAGTGTGCTTCCATGGCGCAGTAGGCCGCTGCGGTCTGCGCTTCCGGCCCATAGAGCTCGATTGCGGCAATTACTGCATCGTTGGGATCGGCAAAATCTGAAAGCCTCAGTGCCGCGCCATTGTCTGTCCGGAGCATCGAGCAACACCTTCTGTTCAGCGCCTTCATGCCGCATATGTGGCGCAAATCATGCCTGCGGCCCAGCGGCTTGGTTGCTAGTGGGGACTGGCAGCGGAAGGCCACTGGGCCTGACCGGCAGGGCCTTGAGATGGCAGCGCCGACTGGTGAAGATGTATGCACCCCTGCTCATATCAGCGAAACGTGCGAACGAAGGAAGGGCAAGGCGCTGGCTCCGGCCGGCGGGCCTTTCGACAGCTGCTCGCTCCTTGAAAACCGCGATTCAATTAGCCTCCGCTGAAATCGCTCCCAAAACGCCTTTGCTGGTGCGCGGAATGGGGCACCAATCGAATGATGCGCTGGCCCCCCGTATCATTGCAAAATACATGGCGGCAACCACGTTAAGCCAAATCGCTCGTGGATCGCTTGTCGCTGGTATTCAGAACGGAAACAGGCTTCGCAGCTTCTATCCGAGCGAAGCTTGTTGAGGCAGGGCTTAATGTTCAGTGACAAGGAAACCCGATTATTAGAAGCTGGGCTGTTCATGGCGGTGCCGCTCTCAATCCTCATCGCGGTCTTGGTGGTTAGCCTTACGTTTGGCTGGTTTGGGTGACGGATTGTACGCGGCGGGGCGCGATCGACGGCCAGTATCCTCACGTTCATTCCTGCCTAAGAAGGCTTGCCCTGCGTCCGAGAATTCGCGCCTGACGGCTCGATCGAGCCAATGCCCGCCTCGGTCCGCGCCGAGGCGGGCTTTTTGCGTTTGTGGCGCCCGCCCGGCCACTGCTATATCCCGATGCAAGGTTGCCGAACTCGCGGCGGCGTTGATCCAGCCCGGGGTTACGGATGCAGATTGAACGATATGAAGGGGACCGCGAAATATTGCTGCCGCTGTTTGCCCTTGCCGACGATTCCCCCACGCAGGTTTCCAGCTATATCGATGAGGGCGAGGTGCTGGTCGCGCGGGAGGGCAACAGGATCATCGGCCACGTGCAGCTCATCGAGACAGGCGAGGGCGGTGTCTTCGAGCTCAAGAGCCTGGCGGTCCGTCCGGCAAGACAGAGCGAGGGGCTGGGGCGTGCCCTTGTCGCGGCGGCAATTACCCGCTGCCGCGAGCGCTACGGCCGGCGCCTGATCGTGTCGACCGCGGCCGCCGACATCGGCAATTTGCGATTTTACCAAAGACAGGGCTTCCGAATGTCTCGCATCGTGCAGGATGCGTTCGGGCCATCGACCGGTTACCCCGAAGGCTTGCTTGTGAACGGCATTCCGCTGCGCGACCAGGTGGTCTTCGAACGCGATCTCGGCGCGGATTGGGGGTGAGATCGTCGACCTCGCGCTCCAGCTTTGGGCGCAAACCATCCGATAGCCCGCTCCGGTTCGCCGGGCGGGCTATTTTGCGTTTCTGGGCCTAGGCGAGGATGTTGACGGCGCGGGCGGCGACCAGTGCGATCGTCAGCAGCGATATTATCGACTCGGCCATCATCAAAAGCTTGGCGCGCTGCGACAGCGGCAAGGTGTCGGTCGGCGAAAATGCCGTCGCATTGGTGAAGGCGAGGAAGAAATAATCGACGAAGCCCGGCAGCCAGTCGCGGATCTCGCGGTCGTTCAAGGTCATTTGCGGGAACAGGAAGTCGGAATGGGCGCGATTGACGAGGCCGCATGTCGGCGGCCCGCCGCGGTCCGTGCTCCAGAACCACAAGGCAAAGACGATGACGTTGGTGACCCATATGTTGAGCGCGTCGATCAGCAGCGTCTGGCCGGTGGAGCCGGCATGGCCCACTAGCAAGGCGCGGACCAGGAACACCAGCGAACCACAATTCATGACGCTGACGACGCCGGTCATCACCAGCGCCGTCCTGCGGATGATGACGCGAAACCGGCCGACCAGATACCAGTGCTCCTCCTCGACCGCTTTCTGGCTGGCGACCTGTGTCCAGGCGGTGGCGACGGACAGGGGCACGAGCAGGGCGGCCTCCAGCGCCGGCGCCAGCCAGCGCGGGCCGAACGAAAGATCGTTGATCACCAGGAGCTGCAAACAGATGATGACGAGGACTGCCGCACGTGCCAGCCAGAAGTCGAGCGCGCGATGGTGGATGACGGCATGCTGGTGACGCATCGAATATCCGGGATGTTCAGACTGGATCAAATGGCGGCTGTTCTGCCGGGGGAGGGCAACAGAGCGCCGAAATTCCTGCCCAATCTTGGTCTTGCAATGGCCTGCAAGTATACTTTTTCGTAAGCTTTGATGTGGGGGCTGTTCGGCAAACCGGACGATGTGGTTTAAGCGCGGCATGGTGGGAATAGATGACTCCATGGATGGTTGGGCGCCGGCGGGGCTGACTGCCGCCGGCCTCGACTCGTCATCGGTATGGCCCGGCCTGCTTCGCCATCCCTGGTATTTGCTGGCGCTTTTGTGCCTAGTGCAGATCCTGTGCTGGACGGCGGTGCCGGCACTGATCGATCCCGCCCCGCCCGGCGATGTGGTGGAAGGTTTCATGTGGGGCCGCGAATGGGTGCTGTTGACCTACAAGCACCCACAGCTTCCAGGCTGGCTGCTCGAAACCAGCCATCTTCTGACCGGATCGTTCCGCTGGCCGCAATATCTGGTTGCCCAGCTGACGATCTCGTCGACCTTCGTCCTGGTCTATCTGCTGGCCCGCGACATGCTCGGGCAAAGCCGTGCGCTGGCCGCCGTGCTTTTGATGCCGTCGGTCTATTTCTTCGGCTGGCCGACCCCGCAATTCAATCATGACTACGCGCAGATGCCGTTCTGGGCTGCCATCTGCTGGCTGCTCTGGCGCGCCGGCCGTGGCGGCGGGCCGGGCTGGTGGCTGGCGCTTGGACTGGTGTCGGGCGTCGGGCTCTATGCCAAGTTCTCCACCGGCCTGCTGCTTGCCTTCGGCGCGCTCTGGCTGTTGCGCGACGCACGCGCGCGCAGCCGGCTGGCGACGCCCTGGCCATGGCTCGGCCTTGCCGTTTTTCTCGCCGTTGCCACACCGCTGGCCATCGCGCTCTACCGCATCGATTTCCTGCCGCTGACCTATTTCGCCGCCCGCGACCAATGGGTGACCGAACACCGGGCGCGCCTTTACTACATAGGTGTCCAGATGGCCGGACTCTCCGGCCTTCTTCTGGTGCTGGCGATATCAGGCCTGCTGCGGCGCTCGACCGCCCCCGAAGTGCCCGTCGAGCGCAGCATTCTGGTCTATCTCGTGTGGATGGGGTTCGGCCCCGCGACCCTGATCATGGTGGCCTCGTTGTTCACTGGCACCGGCGAGTCCTGGGGCGCGCCGATGTACAATCTTGTCGGTGTCACGGTGCTGGCCTTCCTCGGCCACCGGCTCGGCGCCATCGAGATGCGAAGGCTGGCAATCTGCGCGTTCCTCTGCATCATCACCATATCGGGCGCCTACGCGGCGCTGCGCTGGACGGGCTGCAATGTGCGGGGGCGCTTGGACGCCGTCTGCTGGCCGGCGGAGCCGATCGCGGACGAGGCCGAGGCGGTCTGGCACGCGGCGGCGCCCGGCCGGCTCGACATTGTCGGCGGCGATACCCAGGTGGCCATGCTGGCGGGCCTCAATGCCTATGACAAGCCGTCGATCTTCACCGATCTTGATACCCGGTTCGCGCCCTGGATCACCAGGCAGCGTTTGCGCGACCACGGCATGCTGATGGTTTGGCCAGGGCATGACGTGCCGCCGCAGTTGCGGACATGGCTGGGCAACCTCCCGGTCAAGACCGTTCTTTTCAATTGGTCGCGCACAGCGCCGCCTTTGGCAATCAGCTTTGCTGCCATTCCGCCCGGCACGCTCTATCCGCAGCTTGCCGTCGACAGCCGGGCCCGGCATCCGCGCAACTGAAACGGTTCGATCCCCGACCGCGTCGTGATATCGTTCGTTCGTGGCCGCGTTGTTTCCACGCGACTGGACGAAGCGGACGACAATGCCCATCTATTGGGAAATCCGATTTTGTCTGCGCAATTTCGGGCGGGAAACCCTCGCATGAGCCGGAATTGCCTTTTGAGGAGACGTGACATGGCGACTTCGACCGAACGCGCAGTGCTTGCCGGTGGCTGTTTCTGGGGTATGCAGGATCTGATACGGCGCTATCCCGGCGTCATCTCCACGCGTGTCGGCTATAGTGGCGGCGATGTGGCCAACGCCACCTATCGCAACCACGGCACCCATGCCGAAGCCATCGAGATCAATTTCGATCCGGCCGTGATCAGCTATCGCACGCTGCTGGAGCGCTTTTTCCAGATCCACGACCCGACGACGCGCAACCGGCAGGGCAATGATGTCGGGATGAGCTACCGTTCGGCGATCTACTATACGAGCGACGAACAGAAGCGCGTCGCGGAAGACACTATTGCCGATGTCGATGCCTCCGGCCTGTGGCCAGGCAAGGTCGTCACGGAAGTCGCGCCGGCCGGTGCCTTCTGGGAGGCCGAGCCCGAACATCAGGACTATCTGGAGAAATATCCAAACGGCTACACCTGCCACTTCGTCAGGCCGGGCTGGAAGCTGCCGGTTCGCGAGAAGGCCGCATCCTAACGATTGGGCAAAGGCATCGTTGGGAATGATATCGAAAAGCCGCCGGATGTCCGGCGGCTTTTTCAGTTTGGGCAATCACTTACTTGCCGCAGTTGTTGTCGTTCACGGTGGGGGCCGTCGCGTTGCCGTTGGCATCGGACTGCGCGCCTTGCGGATTGGTCGGGCAATTGCGATCCGCATCGGAGTTCATGTCGCCCGGCGCGATGGTCGTGCTGTTGGTAATTGCCGGATCGACCGTATCGGGCGAAGCCGGAGTGCTCGGGTTTACAGTCACTGACCGGCCGCTGCCGGCGGACCCATCCATGCCGTTTGCGGTGTTGCTTTGCGCCATCGCGGAAGTGGCAAGCGCAACGGTGAACGCCGAAGCTGCGAGGATTTTCATGAACATGGTTCTGTCTCCATTTCTGTGAACTCGTCGCGTTGCGACTGTTGGGAAAACCTCTCGGCTTGGCGAAGGTTCCCCATAAATTCCGACTGCGCGGCATCGCCAGCGTCACTCAATGGCGAGAGCTGGTGCAACGCTTTTGGCCCGGTGCGCTGAAAAAACGGCTTCCCCTTCCGTTCGAATGGTGCTTTAACGCGGCCATCCACAGGGGTGCTCCGTACGGTCGGGGCTGAGACGGGGGCGGCAAGCCCACAGACCCTAGAAGCTGATCTGGGTAATACCAGCGGAGCGAGGCGGGCGATGTTTTCAGGTGCACAGATTTCCCTTTATCCCATGGCCGACGATTTCGTCGGTGTCATCCTGGGCGCGCTTGGCGCGCTCGACCCCTACCGGGACAGGCTCCGTATCGAGACCGACGACATCTCGACCTTGCTGGTCGGGCCACCCGAAGTGTTGTTCCCGGCGCTGCGCGACCTGTTCGTGGCGGCGGCGCGGAGCGGCAAGCATTGCGTGCTGTCGGCCGCCATTTCGCGCGGCTGTCCTGGCGAGCCGGACGATCCGATCTGCCGCTCCGAAGCGTTTGGCGGGCCTGCCGGGCCGCTTGAGCCGCGCAAGGAAGCCGCCATCACCGCCGTGCGCAATGCTGCAGCCACCGGCCAGTCGGCGGCTGCGCAATTCTCGCTCTATGTGATGGGCACCGGCGACCACATGGATGAGATCTATGGCTGCATCGATTTCCTGAAACAGTCCGGCGTCTACGATCGCTCCAAGAACTTCTGCACCAAACTGCGCGGCGATACCGGCGCGATCTTTTCGGCGCTGAATGAAGCCTTCTGCCGCTTCGGGCCGGGCGCCGGCCACGTAACCCTTGACGTCACGGTTTCCGCCAACAGCCCCACCGCTGTCTGAACAGAACGCGCCTTCGGCGCGCGCCCGTCAAGGTTATCGTCTCGTGGTCTCATCGTCGTCAAGCCGCCCGCGGCAGCTCGCGGGTCTCTTCGCCAAGGCAGCACCGGCCGTGATGTCGGTCGGGTTGCTGCTCGTGGCCTGGGAACTCTACGCAAATTATTCCGGCATCAAGCCGACGATCCTGCCGGCGCCGTCGCGCGTCTTCGAACAGGCGATGCTCAATCGCGAGGCGCTGATCGACAACGCCATTCCCACCATCCGCGCCACGCTGATCGGCTTTGCCTGCTCGCTCGCCGCCGCTTTCGCGCTGTCTATGCTGGTCGACTTCTTCCAGCCGCTGCGGCGGGCGCTGTTTCCTGTCGTCATCGTCAGCCAGACCTTGCCGCTGGTGGCCATCGCGCCGCTGGTGGTGCTGTGGTTCGGCTTCGGTTTGACGCCAAAGATCATGCTGGTGGCGCTGGTCACCTTCTTCCCGATGCTGGTGGCTCTGGTGCAGGGCTACGAGGCGACCGAGGTGGAGATCGGTCAGATGCTGCGCGCCATGGGGGCAGGGCGCTGGCGTGTCTTCGTTCTGGCGCGGCTGCCTTCGTCACTGCCCTATTTCTTCGCCGGCCTGCGGATCTCCATCACCTATGCCGTGGTCGGCGCCATCTTCGCCGAATATGCCGGTGCGGCCAAGGGACTGGGCATCTACATGCTCAACGCCAAGAACAATTTCCGCCCCGATCTGGTGCTGGCCGCGGTCGGCGTCAGTGCCGCGCTCACGCTGATCCTGTTTGGGCTGACGGCGCTCTTGCAGCACCTCGCCATGCCCTGGGAACGGATCGGCCGTCGGCCGGCAGGGAAGGGGCCGGGGCGATGAGCCGGCTCGAATTGCGGCATGTGCGCAAGGCGTTTGGCGGGCTCGACGTGCTCGCCGATATTTCGCTCAGCGTCGGTGCCGGCGAATTCGTTTCGATCCTCGGGCCTTCGGGTGCCGGCAAGTCGACGCTGTTCCAGCTTCTGACGGGTGCCGAGCATGGCGAAGGCGAGATGTTGTTCGATGACATGCCGCTCGACGACCATGGCCGGCATTTCGCATTCATGCCGCAGCGCGACGGCCTGATGCCGTGGCGGCGCATCCTCGACAACACGACACTCGGGCTCGAAGTGCAGGGCGTCGGACGCCAGGCGGCGCGGGCGCGGGTCGCGCCGCTGCTTGCCGAGTTCGGGCTTGCCGGCTTCGAGCGGCATTTTCCGGCACAGCTTTCCGGCGGCATGCGCCAGCGCGCGGCGCTTTTGCGCACGGTGGTGCAGGAGCGCGACATGCTTTTGCTCGACGAGCCGTTTGGCGCGCTCGACGCACTGACCCGCGCGTCCATGCAGCGCTGGCTCGAGCAGATGTGGCGGCACCATCGCTGGACGGCGCTGCTGATCACCCACGATGTGCGCGAGGCGGTGTTCCTGTCCGACCGCATCTATGTGCTGTCGGCGCGCCCGGCCCGTGTGTTGCGCGAGATCACGGTGCCCTTGCCGCGTCCGCGCGATCCGACCGGCGCCGCCGCGCAACAGGCCGGCGCACTCGAGGCCGAGATCCTCGACATCTTGCTCAACCCCCAACCATCCAAAGGACATGACCATGACTGATCTGACACGCCGGCAGGCTTTGCTGCTCACCCTTGCCAGCGGTGTTCCGCTGATCGCTGGAGCGAGCCGCGTCTTCGCCGCGACGCAAAAAGTCAACGTCGCGCTGGACTGGACTGTCAACACCAACCACATCGGGCTGTTCATCGCCCGCGACAAGGGATTTTACCGCGAGGCCGGCCTCGAGGTCGACATTTTGCCCTATAGTGACACCGGCGCCGGCACGCTCGTCGCCAACCGCGTTGCCGATTTCGGCATCAACGGCACCATCAGCCTGTTCACCCAGAAGACCGCCGGGGCCGACTTGAAGGCCGTCTACGCCGTGGTGCAGTCGGAAACCGGCCGCGTGGTCTTCAATGCGGCGCGCAGCGAGATCAAAAGTCCGAAGGACCTTGACGGCCTGACCTATGGCGGTTTCGGCAGCGCCTGGGAAAACGCACTGATCTCGACCATCATCCGCCACGACGGCGGCAAGGGCAATTTCGAAACGGTGACGCTCGGCACTTCCGCCTATGAAGCGCTGGCCAATGGCTCTGTCGACTTCACGCTCGAAGTCTCGACTTGGGAGGGCGTCGAGGCCGAACTCAAAGGCATCAAGCAGCGCAGCTTCGTCTATGCCGACTACGGTGTGCCCGACGAGCATACGACGCTGATCTCCTCGAGCCAGGCGTATCTCCAGGCAAACCCGGCATTGGCGTCGGCCTTTATCCAGGCAACGCGGCGCGGCTATCAGTTCACCGTCGATCATCCAGCCGAAGCCGCCGCGCTGCTGATCGCCGCCAACAAGGATGCCTTGACCAATCCGGCGTTGATCGAGGCTTCGCTGAAGGCGCTGATCGACGGGCACTATCTGCGCGCGGAGAATGGCGTCATCGGCACGATGGATCCGGCCAAGATGGACGCCATCGGCGACTATCTCTTCAAAGCGGGCATCTTGCGCGACGCCGATGGTAAGGTCCTGACGCAACGCCCTGATTTCACGAAGTATTTCGTAAATTTGAATTTGGGATGAGGCTGGATACGCATCACCCGGTAGCGGACGGCCTGTTCCGTCAGGTTCGCATGCGGGGGCGTCCCGCACCCGCATGCTTTCGCAGGAGTTGCCCCGTTTGATGCCGATCCGATCGTTCCGGTTAACCCCCCGGCAATGGTTGCGTGCAATGGTCGCTTCGAGGGATCATCGGGGTGTTTGCGTTGCTCACGTCAAAAAGTGAAGCGTTTTCGCATGATAATGAGGGCGGATTTTTCTCCGCCGCGCGAAGGCGTGACATACTGGCTGATCTGCGCGAAGGCTTCTTTCGCCTCTGTGCCCTGGCCTGCGCGGGGCTGTTCGTCTATCGCGGCATGTCCCAGGTCGTGGAGGACCCGACCCGAATCAACGCCGCGCTGGTGGCGATTTCCGAGATCCTCACTTTCACCTGGCTGCTTCTGTCGCGGCGTCCGGTGACGCGTGACTGGAATCCGCTTACTGTCGTCGTCTCCGTGACCGCCAGTTTCGGTGTCGCGTTGATCAGCCTTCAGCCTGGCATAGCGCTTGTTCCGGTCTATTTCGCCGCGCCGCTGCAGTTTGTTGCGCTGTTGTTTGTCATCTGGGGCAAGATATCGCTTGGCCGTTCCTTCGCCATCCTGCCTGGCAATCGCGGCGTGATGACGGGCGGCGCCTACCGGATTGTGCGGCACCCGATCTATGCCGGCTACCTCGCCGGCCATGTGCTTTATCTGCTGTCGGCCTTTTCCTTCCACAACCTCGCTGTCTATGCGGTCATCACCTACATGCAGCTGTATCGTATCCTGCGCGAGGAGGCCCTTTTGGCTGCCGAGCCGGAGTATCGCGCTTACATGGAACGTGTGCGCTACAGGCTGTTCTACCGCCTGTTCTGAGGGCAGGATTGTCGATTGAAGAGGCTGGGGCGGCCGGTCCGCGATCGGTCGGTCGCCATACCGGTCCGTTGCCATCGATCGCCTTGATTTGCGGGTTCAGCGCCTCTCCACGTTGCTGGCATGTATGTCGGTGATTGACGGCTTCGCGATCTGACTGTTGATCGCCCGTCGCCGAAGCCAGGGGCGCCAGGAATGGACGTGCGCAATCGGCGCGAGGCTTTTGACGGTCTGACCTCCGGCCGGTCGGAAGCCCGTCGCTCGGGCGGGCTTCCCGCGTGTCGGGCGCTGTCAATTCCCACCCGTTTCTATCGGGATATCGGATCCTTCCTTCGCCGGCGAACATTAGGGGCGGAACGGTAAGGCGGCTCGAACGTTCTCATCTTCGAAACACCGCAATTGACGGTGTTCGAAACCGGCGCACCAGCGCCTACGGGAGCGGGAACCCATGACCTTAGGCACAATACTCATCATCCTTCTTGTCCTCGCGCTGCTTGGCGGCTTTAGCGGGCTCGGCGGCGGGCCGTTCTATGGAACCGGCTACTATGGCGGCGGCGGGCTCGGGCTTGTGCTGCTGATCATCATCATCCTCGTCGTACTGGGGCGCATCTAGCTGCCTGCAGGCCGCCGGGATGATCGCAATCTCGTGACCTTGTCGGGGCCGAGGCGCACCGGATTGTGATGCAAGCCACCCGGCTTGTGATCCGCCGTCACGTGGGACTGGGGTATGGTGATTTCGGTCCACATCCCCCGTGGAACCAAGAGGAGAGGGTCCCACCCCTTCATCCTCCTCCAAGGCCCGCCCCGGTGTCCCGGAGCGGGCTTTGCCGGGGTCACCGGTCCGGTCTCCGGCATCTGGCTCGGCCCAAAATCCTGACAGCGACCCGCTACTCCATATCCGGCACATCGCCGCTGACAAACAGCGTGGTCGGCGGGCCGTAGTCGCCAAGTGTCGGGTCGGCATCGCGGCTCCAGGCAATGACGCCGACATGCTTCGCCGCCAGAGCTCGGGCGGTGCGTATGGCGCGGTCTTCGCTCTGCTGGTCGGCTGGGCCGAAGGCCGGAAATAATTCACCGTCCTCGCCGCGGTCGAACGCAACCACGACGATCAGCTTGGGATTCTTATGCTGTGTTGAATGGGACATGCGGCTCCTTCAACGCGGAACTTACCACACTACCGGGAACAAAGGCGGTCTGTTTGATCTGTCTCGGCAACGCATTGACAGGGGGTTTACAGTCAGATATTGAACAGGACTATACAAGTTCACTGAACAGGTATGCATATGAAGCGGCGCATGGTTCAACTGTCTCCCGGCACGGGCAAGCCCGAGCAGATCGCGACTGTTCTGGAACATGAAATTCGTTCCGGCATGCTCGGCTTCGGCGACCGCCTGCAAAGCGAGAACGAGCTCGTCCAGCGCTTCTCCGTCAGTCGCAACACGGTCCGCAAGGGCCTCGAGGAACTGTCCAGCCGCGGGCTGATCACCACCAAGGTCGGCATCGGCTCCTTCGTCACCTTCGACGGCAAGCCGGTCGATGACGCGATCGGCTGGTCGCGGGCGCTGGCCAATGCCGGCGCCAATGCCGAAACGAGGACGCTGCGGCTGGAGGTCATCGAAGACGCCGATCTCGCTGCCTTGCTGGAGATCGAAAGCCCCTTCTTCATCGCCGTCGACCGTGTGCGCACCAATGCCAGCGATGGCCACGCGATTTCCATCGAGCGCAGCCGCCTGCCGCTGTCGCCGGAGCTTGAGGATGTGCCGCTGCGCGGTCTGCGCGAAGGATCGCTGCACCAGACGCTGCGCGGCGCCGGCCTCATCCCCGACCATGGCGAGGAATGGGTCGGCATCGAGATGCTCAACGCCGAAGACGCGGCCATCCTGGGTTGCCCGCAAGGCACGCCCTTCCTGCGCGGGCGGCGGCTGACGCGTGCGGCCGACGACCGGCCGATCGAATATGTCACCAGCCTGCTCAATCCGGCGCATTTCGCGCTGCATATGAGGTTCTGAGCGATGCCGGACACGCTTGATCGCGCCATGGGCGCCCTTGTCGGTGGGGCGCTGGGAGACGCGCTCGGCATGCCGACGCAGCTCCTGTCACCGGTGCGCATCGCCGAGCTCTACGGCCATGTCGACGATTTCGTCGCGCCCTTCGCCGAGCATCCCGTGTCGAAGGGATTATTGGCCGGCACCGTCACCGACGATACCGAACAGGCGCTGCTGCTCGGCCGCATCCTGGTTGTTTCAGGCGAGCGCTTCGACCATACGCGCTGGGTCAACGCGCTGCTCGACTGGGAGCGCGAGGTCAAGGCGCGCGGCAGCTACGATCTGCTGGGACCGTCGACCAAGCGCGCCATCGACGCCATCAACAAGGGCGTGCCGGCCGAGGAAGCAGGGCGCAGCGGGGACACCAATGGGGCTGCCATGCGCATCGCGCCTGTCGGCATCATGATGCCGCTGGAGCCACTCGACGCGTTCGTCGCCAAGGTGGCCGAGACCTGCCGCGCCACGCACAACACCTCGATCGCCATAGCCTCGGCGGCAGCGGTCGCGGCCGCTGTCAGCCGTGGCGTTTCCGGCGGTGACTGGCGAGCCGCCTCCGACAGTGCCGTCGCGGCGGCGAGGCGAGGGGCGACACTTGGCCATTGGGTAACCGGCGGCGACATCGCCTCGCGTATCGTCTGGGCGCAGGATCTGGTGCGCGGCAAGGTGACCGGGGATGCGATCCGGCTGATCACCGACCTGGTCGGCACCGGCGTTGCCAGCCAGGAATCGGTTCCGGCCGCCTTCGCTGTGCTGGAAGTCGCCGGGGGCGATCCCTGGCAAGCGGCTGTGATCAGCGCCAATCTCGGCGGCGACACCGACACGATCGGCGCCATCGCGGCCGGTATGGCCGGCGCCTGCACCGGCTTTTCACTGTTGCCGCAGCAGCATATCGCCCGGCTTGTCGGCATCGACATGTCACAGGTGCGCGCGCTTGCCGCCGATCTCGTGGCGGCAAGGGTGGCGAAGACCCGGTCCGGCAAGGACGCGGCGGCGTGAAAGGGCGCCTCGTCCATATCGGCAGCGCGGTGGTCGACTATGTCTACCGCATCGACGCCTTGCCGGCGCCGGGTTCGGAAAAGACGGCATCGAGCTTTGCCCAGGTCGCCGGCGGCGGCTTCAACATGATGGTCGCGGCCTCACGCACCGGCATGACAGTGGTGTTCGGCGGCCAGCTCGGCAGCGGGCCGAACGGCGATTTCCTGCGCGCCGCCTTCGCCGCAGAGGGCATCGAGGCGCTGACGCCGCCATCGCTTGCGATGGACAGCGGCAATTGCGTCGCCATGATATCGAGCGATGCCGAACGCACTTTCGTCTCGTGGCCGGGGGCAGAAAGTGTGCTCACCCTCGACATGATGGCGCCCGTATCGGTGGCGCCGGGCGATTGGATGTTTTCCTCTGGCTATACGCTGAGCTATGCGGGCAGCCGCGACGCGCTCACAGACTGGATCGAGGCGCTTCCAGCGCAAACGCCGTTCGTCTTTGACCCGACGCCGATCATTTCGGACATTCCGCATCCAATCCTGTCGCGCGTGCTCGCCCGCACCACTTGGCTCAGTTGCAACGCGGCGGAGGCCGCTGAGATTGCCGGTTCCGGTGACGTCGAGAGCCTGGCGGCGCGGCTTCTTGCCGACCATTGCCCCCGGGCCGCCGGCGTCGTCATCCGCTCGGCGGCCCGGGGCTGCCATATCAGGCTGGCCGACGGCATGGCTCAGACCATTACCGGCTTCAAGGTCACGGCAGTCGATACCAACGGCGCCGGCGACACACATATCGGCGCTTTCGTCAGTGCGTTGGCGCGCGGTACGCCGCCCTTCGAGGCGGGGCGTTACGCCAATGCGGCGGCGGCCATTTCGGTCACCCGCCATGGCGGCTCATCGGCGCCGACCGATGCGGAAATCCAGACTTTCCTGAGCCAGGCCGCCGCTACCGGCGCGCCGGGCCAGAACCAGAAGGCCAATCAGACAGCCTGACAAGCCCCGCCAAGCGGGCAAACAAAGAGAGGAACCGACATGCGCATGCCAAGATTGACTGCCCTGCTGACGGCGACCGCCGTCTTCACCACCGCACTCACGCTGGCCGCCAGTGCCGCCGAAGTGCATGTGCTCAACTGGAAAGGCTACGGCGCCGACGAGCCCTGGGCGGTCGCCGCCTTCGAGAATGCGACCGGCAACAAGGTCGTCAACGACTTCTTCAATTCCGAACAGGAAATGCTGACCAAGATCCGGACCAATCCGGGGCTTTACGACGTGGTCATGATCAACGCCGCCTTCAACGACCAGGCGATGGCGGAAAAACTGATCCAGCCGATCGATACGTCGAAACTGCCGAACTATGCCGACATCAGCAAGGACAAGGCCGGTTCGCCGATGCTCGACCATGACGGCAAGGTCTATGGCGTGCCATGGGTGTGGGGCCTGACCGCGCTCGCCATCAATGAAAAATCCTTCGACAAGCCACCGACGTCGATCGCCGAAATGTGGGATCCCAAGCATAAGGGCCGCGTCGTCATTCGCGACGACGCCGTCGAGGCGGTGCAGTTCGGCGCTATCGCCACCGGCCAGAACATCAACGACATCAAGGATATGGATGCGGTCAAGACGAAGCTCACCTCGCTGATGCCGCAGATCAAGACGTTCTGGAGCTCGGAGAACGACTGGAACCAGATGGTCGCCTCCAACCAGATCGACATCGGCACCTATTGGAGCGGCTCGGCCGATCGCGCCAAGACGCATTTCAAGCTGCCGGTTTCGCTGGTCATTCCGCAGGAAGGCGCTGTCGCCTGGCTGGATGCCTTCTCCATTCCTGTCGGCTCCAAGAATGTCGAGGGCGCGCAGGCCTTCATCAACTGGATGATCGACCCGAAATTCTACGTCGAATGGGTCACCAAGGTCGGCGCCCCTGTGTCTGCCAACACCAAGGCCGTGGCGGCGCTGCCGCAGGATGCCTTCAACCGCAAGGTGATGGGCGATCCAGAGGTTGCCAAGCGCATCCAGTTCCAGGCGCCGATCACCGACGCCCAGCGCGAGGCCTATCTTGCGCTCTGGCAGCAGCTCAAGGTCGACGTGAAATAAAACGCACGTCCGAACCAGCCGGCGGTTCGCGCCGGCTGGTCCTTTCAATCCTGGGGAGGAGGGTGGCATGGCGGCACAAAGCGCGACCGCATCGCGCAGCGGGTTGAGATCGGCTCTGCCGCTGCTGGCGCCGGCCTATCTCTGGCTGACGGTGGCGATCTTCCTACCGCTGTCGGCCATGGTCTTTTTCTCCTTCATGACCGACCTGCCGCTGTCGGGAAAGCCTTGGGCTTTCACGCTCGGCAACTATGCCGCCTTCTTCTCGCAGAGCCTTTATCTCACGCTGCTGCTCGCCTCGCTGCGCCTCGGCCTCGAAGTGACGCTGTGGTGCATCGTCATCGGCTATCCCGCCGCCTACGTGCTCGCCAAGGTGCTGAAGGGGCGTAGCCGCGAGGCGATCTTCCTGCTCGTCATCCTGCCGTTCTGGTCGAACGGGCTGGTGCGCATCTTCTCCTGGGCAATGGTTTTGCGCGAAGGCGGCATCCTCGATACGGCACTGAACGCCGTGCTGCCGTTCAAGATCAACATCGATCTGATGTATTCCTATCCGGCCGTCATCATCGGGCTGGTGCACTCCTATGTGCCCTACATGGTATTGACCTGTTATCTCACCTTGCAGGCAATCGATGACTCGCTGATCGAGGCCGGGCGCTCGCTCGGCGCCTCGCGGCTGCAGGTGCTGAAGCGGGTGATCATTCCGCTGTCGATGCCAGGTCTTGTGGCCGGCGCCGCGCTCATATTTGTGCCCGTCGTCGGCTCGTTCATGGAACCGCGCATCCTCGGCGGGCGCACTGGCACCTTCTACGGCACCGTGATCGAGGACCAGTTCGTCGCCGTGTTTAACTGGCCGCTGGGGGCGGCATTATCCTTCATCCTGCTCGCCGTCGTGCTGGTCATCCTGGCGATCGCTTCGCCGGTGCTGCGGAGGGCTGCGTGATGGCGACGACCCGCATCCTGGAAGGACTTGGCCGGCTGTACATCGGGCTGCTGCTCGCCTTCCTCTACCTGCCCATCATCATCATGACGCTGATGTCGTTCAACGTCTCACCCTTCTACCAATTGCCGTTCGAATGGACGACCGAGTGGTACGCCTCGCTGTGGCAGAACGACCAGCTGATTGCCGCGACCTGGAACAGCCTGGAGATCGCAGTCCTCACCACCATTATCAGCGTGGTGCTCGGCTCGGCGGCGTCGCTGGCGCTCTTCCGCTACGAATTTCGCGGCAAGAAGATCCTGCAGGCGCTGCTCTTCCCGCCGATCGCCATTCCCTGGCTGATTACCGGCACGGCGATGCTGATCTTCTTCTTCGGCGTCGGCATCGGACGCGGCCTGTTCGCCATTCTGCTCGGCCATGTCGCGTTGGCGCTGCCCTATGTCATCGTCGTCGTCTCGGCGCGGCTGCAGACCTTCGCGCCGGAACTGGAGGAGGCGGCGCGCTCGCTCGGCGCCGATCAGTGGCAGGTCACAGTTCGTGTCACGCTGCCCTGGATCATGCCGGGCGTCATCGCCGGCGGGCTGTTTGCCTTTGCCGTGTCGTTCGACCAGTTCGTCGTGTCCTATTTCCTGTCGACCCCCGGCCAGACGACGCTGCCGGTCGAAATCTATGCCGCGATCCGCAAAGGGTTCACGCCCGAGATCAATGCGGTCTCGACCATCATCATTGTCGTGTCGATGGCGCTGATGCTGCTCACGGCGCGCTTCTTCAAATTCGGCGGAGAGAAATAATGGCCGGCGTGCAGGTATCTGACGTCTCGCGCAGTTTTGGCGCGCACAAGGCGCTGGACGATGTCTCGATCGATTTCGCCGATGGCGGCTTCTATGCGCTGCTCGGTCCGTCGGGCAGCGGCAAGACCACGTTGCTCAGGCAGATCGCCGGCTTCGATTTTCCTGACTCCGGCCGCATTTCCATCGGCGGCGAGAGCGTCGAGCGGGTGCCGGTCGAGAAGCGGCGCATCGGCATGGTGTTCCAGAACTATGCACTGTTCCCCAATATGAGCGTCGCCGACAATGTCGCCTTCGGCCTTTCGGTGCGGGGCGAGGCCAAGGCGGTGATTGCGACCGAAGTGCAGCGCGCGCTCGACCTTGTGCAGTTGAGCAAGCTCGGCGGCCGCCGGCCGCACCAGCTCTCCGGCGGCCAGCGCCAGCGCGTGGCGCTGGCGCGCGCCATCGTCACCAAGCCGCGCGTGCTTCTGCTCGACGAGCCGCTCGGCGCGCTCGACAAGGCGCTGCGCGTCGACATGCAGATCGAATTGAAGCGCATCCAGCGCGAGATCGGCATCACCACCATCTTCGTCACCCACGACCAGGAAGAGGCGCTGACGATGAGCGATCGCATCGGCATATTGCGCGACGGCAGGCTGGTGCAGGAGGGGCCGCCGGAGGAGATCTACGATCGGCCGAAAAGCGAATTCGCCGCCACCTTCCTCGGCGACGCCAACATTTTTCGCGGCGATACGACCGGCAACGGTATCCGCCTGCCGGACGGTACGGCGATTGCCGCGGGCGCGGGTGCGACGCTTGCCGCCGGCGCCAAGGCGAGCTGTGCCGTGCGGCCCGAGCGCATTCGGATCGGCACCGATGCCGGGGCTGTGGACGGTGATGCGAACATGCTGAAGGGCCAGGTCTCCAGACGCATCTTCGCCGGCAACAACAGCACCTATTTCGTGGAGCGCGCCGGCCAGACGCTGAAGGTCATCGTGCAGAACACCGGCGCCGACCGGCTGGCGGAAGGGCAGGACGTGGTGCTGCGCTGGTCGCCGGAGAGCACGGTGCTGATTGCTGCGAGCTGATCCTCACTCCGGCTCTTGCCAGACAGGGGACAATAGGGAACAGCATAGCCGGGCATAAGTCCGGAGTTTTCCGATGACGTTAGAATTGATGACGCGAGACCGATCCATGCTCGACGGTGAGCAGGGCCCTTCGACGGCCGCCGCCATGAAAATCCTCGTCGCGTTCTCCAACGCCATCGGCGCATGCGGCCTGCTCGACATCAGCGGTGCCCATATCGACGGCTGTCTCTATCATGGCAAGGCCGGGCTGGATTTCGTCGAACGGCTGGTCGAGGGCGGCGGGCGCGTGCAGGTGCCGACGACGCTCAATGTCGGCTCGTTCGACCTCATCCATCCGGGCATGGTGAAGATGCCGGCGGCGGAAGAGGTGCCGGCGCGGCGGCTGATGAAGGCGCATCTGGAGCTTGGCTGCCAGCCGACCTTCACTTGCGCGCCCTACCAGACGCGGTTCCGGCCTGAATTCGGCCAACAGGTCGCCTGGGGCGAATCCAATGCCATCGTCTTCGCCAATTCGGTGATCGGCGCGCGCACCAACCGTTATGGTGACTTCATCGATCTGTGCTGCGCCATGACCGGGCGCGCACCGGCCTGGGGCCTGCATCTCAGCGAAAACCGGCGCGGCCGCATCCTGTTCGAACTGGACATCGCCGAGGCCGAACCGAGCGACAGCCTGTTCGTCAGCGTCGGGCTGATCGTCGGACAAGTCAGTGGCGACCGCATTCCGGTCATTGCCGGCCTGCCGCAGCCGCGCGACGAGGATCAGCTGAAGGCGCTTGGCGCGGCGGCCGCGACGACCGGTGCCGTGGCGTTGTTCCATGCGGTCGGCATCACGCCGGAGGCCAACACGCTCGACGAAGCGTTTCACGGCCACGCGCCGGATGAGACGATCCGCATCACCCGGACAGACATCGACCATGCGCTGTCCAGATTGTCCGGAGTGGCCGACGGGGCGCCACTTGCCGCCGTGTCGCTGGGCACGCCGCATTTCTCGCATGAGGAGTGGACGCGCCTGTTGCCCATGCTGCGCGAGGCAGCGCCGGGCAAGGGCATCCCGATCTATGTCAACACCGGACGCGCGACGCTGACGCGGCTGCAGGAGGAAGGAGCGCTGGCCGGCATGGAGGCATTCGGCCTGATCCCGGTCGCCGATACGTGCACCTATGTCACCTCCATCCTCGAGCGCCTCGACGGCGTGGTGATGACCAATTCCGGCAAATGGGCGCATTACGCGCCGGGCAATATCGGCGTGACCGTCGCCTTTGCCGAGATGAAGGATTGCATCCGCTCCGCGGCGGCCGGACATGTCGTGCGGGGCGCCTCATGACGCAACCAGTTGTAAAGGACGCCGTCGATCGGCTAGGCACTTTTCAACTCGCCGGTGAGGCCGATGGCCCGGCTTTGGTGTTCTCGCAGCCGCTTAGCTTCTGGGGCGGCATTGACGCCGAGACGGGGGAAATCATCGACCATTCGCATCCTGGGCTGGGCCAGAATGTCGCCGGCAAGATGCTGGTCATGCCAAGCGGGCGAGGGTCGTCCTCCTCATCCTCCGTCCTGGCCGAAGCGATCCGCCGGGGTACGGCGCCGGCTGGCATTCTCCTGGAGCGGCCGGATCCGATCCTGGCGGTGGGGGCCATTGTAGCGGAGTTTCTGTACGGGGAAAGTATGCCGCTGGTGGTATGTGATATTGCGGGGATTGCTTCCGGCGACAGGATCACCGTTCGTGTTGGTGAGGAGGGCGAGGCGGTCATCCATAAAGCCCAATAGACACTGCCCCCAGTGATTGGTGTCGCCGATCACCACGGTGATGGGAAATGATGGTGCTGGCCTTGGCTGACCGGCAAGCCATGGCGCTATATGCTGTCCTCCAGGGAGGAATGGATGGCAGGCACGGATTTCGAACCGGATGTGAAGGTTCGCTGCAGGGAATACCGGATCGGCTGCGTCGGTGCGGGCATGATCATGGCCGAATGCCATCTCGCCGCCTACGCGCAAGCTGGCTTCCCGGTGGTTGCGATCGCCTCGCGGACGAAGGGAAGCGCCGAAAAGGTGGCCAGGCGCTGGAACATTCCGATCCTTCACGATACGCCGGAGCAATTGATCGAGGACTCCGAGGTCGAGATCGTCGACCTTGCCTTTCCGCCCGACCAGCAGCCGGCTCTCATCCGCCACGCGCTGAAGCAGCCACACATCAAGGCGATCCTGGCGCAGAAGCCGCTGGCACTGTCGGTGGAGGAAGCCGTCGAACTGCGCGACGAGGCGGCAGGGTCCGGCAGGATCCTCTCGGTCAACCAGAACATGCGCTACGACCAGTCGATGCGCGTCCTGAAGCAGATCATCGACAGCGGTGCGCTGGGCGACATCGTCTTCGCGCAGATCGACATGCATGCGATTCCGCACTGGCAGGCTTTTCTTGCCGATTACGACCGGCTGACGCTTGCCAACATGAGCGTGCATCATCTCGATGTGCTGCGCTTTCTGTTCGGCGATCCCCAGGAAATCACGACGCTGACGCGCAAGGATCCGCGCACGACATTCGACCATTCGGACGGCATCACCGTGTCGACGCTGCGCTTCCCCTCCGGGGTGCTCGCCGTTTCGCTGGAAGATGTCTGGTCCGGCCCGCGCGAGCAGGGCTATCGCGACGACCAGCACATCAACTGGCGTGTCGACGGCACCAAGGGTGTCGCCAAGGGCACGATCGGCTGGCCGACGGGCGTCGCTTCAACGCTGACCTATGCCTCGACCGAGACGACAGGCGGTGAGTGGGTGACGCCCAGTTGGGACACGATGTGGTTTCCACACGCTTTCATCGGCGTGATGGAGCAGCTGCAATATGCGGTGAAGACCGGCACGCCACCGGCCCTCTCCGTTGCCGACAACGTCAAGACCATGGCGCTTGTCGAGGCCGGCTACCGCTCGATGGCGCAAGGCCGTACCGTCAGGCTTTCTGAAATCTCAACCAACTGAATACGGAACCGCGCAATAAGCGTGGCGGCTGAATCGCTTATCGGGAGGAGTTCACATCATGATGCAGGCAGGGATCTTCACCGGCTACTTTCCCTACGAACTCGATGAGGCCGCCAGGCGCATCCGCGCGCTCGGCTTCAACACCGTACAGCTCGACCTGCATTTCCGGAATATCGATCTCACGGCCGGGCAGGTCACCCGAGACAAGGCCAGAAAAGTGCGTGATACGTTCCGTGATCACAATCTGCCGGTCTGCTGCATCTCCGGCTACACCAACATTATCCATCCCGACAAAGCCGAGCGCGAGAAACGCGTCGGCTATCTCAAGGAAATCATCCGCAACGCACGCGAATTCGGTTCGCCCTACGTCATCTCTGAGACCGGGACCTACAACACCGAGTCCGACTGGGTGCATCACCCCAGGAACAAGACCGAGGAAGGTTTCGAGGAATGCCGCAAGGTGATTTCGGATCTTGCCCAGACCGCCTATGACCATGGCGCGGTCTTCCTGCTCGAAACCTATGTCAACAACGTCGTCGGCTCGGTCGAGGAGACGGTGAAGATGTTCGCGCAGGTCGACCATCCTGGCCTCGGCCTGCTGATGGATCCGACTAATTACTTCGAGGCGCACAACATCGACCGCATGGACCAGGTGCTGAACCAGGTGTTCGACACGCTGACCGACAAGATCCGGATCGCGCATGCCAAGGATGTGAAGCGCTCAGGCAGCGACAAGTCGGAAAAGCACGCAGACATCGGAGACCAGGACGCGCATGAGGGCCTGACGTTCCGCGGCGTCGGCGAGATCGAGTTGCCGGCGCCCGGCCTCGGCTCGCTCAACTATGACCTTTACCTGAAGCGGCTCAGCAAAAAGCACCCGAACATCCCTGTCATCATCGAGCATCTGACCGAGGATGACGTGCCGCGCGCGAAAAAATTCCTCGACGGAAAATTCCGCGCCAACGGCCTTTAAATCAAAGAGATAGAGCATGATGTCGTCCAAAAACCGCTTCACTCTTTTTGGCATCATGCTCTCGAGGCCGGGCGGGAGGCGACGATGACGACGGCGGCCAAGACGAAGCGCGATTACAGCCTGGTCGGCGAAAGCACGCGCAGGGCGATCGAGACCGGCCTGGCCTCGGCCGAATGGTACCACACCGACGTGCCGCGCAAGGCGATGAAGGAATTGATGCAGCGCTCGGACGGTCCGGCGATCCGCGACACCATCCTCTGGCTCGCCGCCATCGTCGGCTCGGCCGCCGGCATCGTCTGGTTCTGGGGCTCGTGGTGGGTGGTGCCGTTCCTGTTCGTCTATGGCGTGCTCTACGGCTCGTCGAGCGACTCGCGCTGGCACGAATGCGGCCATGGCACGGCCTTCCGCACGCGCTGGATGAACGATGTCGTCTACCACATCGCCTCCTTCATGCTGATGCGCAATCCTGTACAATGGCGCTGGAGCCATGCCCGCCACCACACCGACACCATCATTGTCGGCCGCGACGCCGAGATCGCGGTCATGCGCCCGCCGGACCTGTTGAAAGCGGCGCTGGCCTTCACCGGCATTCTCGATTTCCGTTATTCGTTGCCGACGCTGGTGCGCCAGGCCTTCGGCTCGCTGTCGGAGGAGGAGAAGAGCTACATCCCCGAGATGGAACAGCACAAGGCTGTCGTCGCCGCCCGCTGGCACGTGGCCGTGTACATTGCGACGATCGCTTTCGCGATCGCGCTGGGGTCATGGATGCCGTTGGTGCTGGTCGGCCTGCCGCGCCTCTACGGCACCTGGCACATGGTGACGACCGGCCTGCTGCAGCATATTGGGCTGGCCGACAATGTCGTCGACCACCAGCTCAACACCCGCACCGTCTACATGAACCCCGTCAAAC